>CALGLS010000464.1 GCA_937959375.1 uncultured Saprospiraceae bacterium | reverse complement strand
TAAAGTTCAACAAATATATCGAGCTTCTAAAAAGCAATCATCCTAACGAAAAAAACTGGAGTGAAGACGAACGACTTGCTTATTGGCTAAACGCTTACAATGCATTTACTGCCAAGTTAATCATCGATAATTATCCCGTAAAAAGCATCAAAGACATCAAAAATGGAATTCCCTTTGTGAACACTGTTTGGGATATTAAATTCATACAAATCGAAGGTGCTACTTATGACTTAAACAATATTGAGCATGGCATTATTCGAAAAAAATTCAATGACCCAAGAATTCACTTTGCAGCCAACTGTGCTTCCATCTCTTGCCCTAGATTGCGCAACGAAGCTTACATAGCCAATCGACTAGATGAACAGCTAGATGATCAAGCGCGCTATTTCATGGCCAATCAGGTAAAAAATATCATGACGCCAGATAAGTTACAGCTTTCAAAATTATTTAAATGGTACAAGGGAGATTTTACGAAGGGTCGTAAATTGATTGAGTTCTTAAATCTGTATGCTCCGGTGCAAATTAACAAGGATGCTAAAATTGAGCATTTGGATTATTTGTGGGAATTGAACGGGGAATGATTGTGAGACCGCCTTCGGCTGTCAGATCGTTTCACTGTCAGACCAGTCGGCCTTTGGCCTCCTTGAGAGATCGCTGCGCTGAGAGACTTCACTCGGAACGTATGTCCTCAGCTGTATGACCGCGTCAGACGTGAAGTCTCTCAGCGAAGCGATCTCACAGTGGCGGCGACACCGCCACGATCCCTCAGCAAGTCTGCCATCGGCAGACGCCAGCGATCTGACAGCCGAAGGCGGTCTCAACTTCAACTAACCATGCTCCTTCTTAATCCGATCCAAGTCTCGCTTATTTTCTCGATCCTTGATGGTCGCTCTCTTATCATATTGTTTTTTACCGGTGGCGAGTGCAATATGCAATTTGGCGAAACCGCGATCTGAGATAAATAATTTATACGGAACAATCGTAAAGCCTTTTTCTTTTACTTTGCGTTCGAACTTTTTGAGTTCCACTTTTTTGAGTAAGAGTTTTCTGTCGCGTCGAACTTCGTGGTTATTGTGGGTACCGTATTTATACTCGGCGATGTACATGTTTTTGATAAACAACTCACCTCGTACAAACAAGCAATAAGCTTCCTTGAGGTTTGCCTCTCCCATACGAATTGATTTGATCTCCGTACCAGTCAACATAATCCCCACCTCGAGTTCAGATACAAACTGATACTCAAACTTTGCTTTACGGTTTACGATTTCTATCGCCCGCTTTCCTGCTTCTTTTTTACCTTTCTTTGCCACTGTATTATTATTTCTTAAAGTCTTTTTTAATTTTCTTTTTACCGTGAGCTGCCTGTGGCAGCCGAGGATAGGAACACGGATTGAATGCCTGCCTAGCTTGACGCCAGATCAGACAGGGATTGAAACGGATTAGGGACGGATTTTTCACATAAGACGCGCCCGCGATCGTAGGAAAACCGTTTTAACCCGTTATATCTCTGTCATACCTCTACAACGCAAGGTAAGGGAAAATAAATCCCGTACGGTCATTTTTATTTTAAACCGTTTCATCTTTTAGCTTTACGGCAGTGCCATAAGCCAATATTTCAGAAGCACCTTGCATGACCATCGCCGTCATAAAACGCACGTTGATAATAGCATCCGCATTCAGAGATTCGGCATCAGCAATCATTCGATCAATCGCTTCTTCTCTGGCATCAGCCATCAATTTAGTGTATTCTGAAATTTCGCCTCCAACTAAGTTTTTTAGTCCTGCGAAAATATCCCGTCCAATGTTTCTAGCTCGAACGGTACTTCCTCGTGCTATGTCGATTACTTCTACAATTTCTTTGCCGGGTACGATGTCTGTTGTTGATATAAGCATTTCTTTGTTTTTTTTACTCTTTTAGGATCACCGCTGAAGCGGTTGTGAGATCGCTGCGCTGTCAGATCAGTCGGCTTTGGCCTCCTTGAGAGATCGCTGCGCTGAGAGACTTCACTCGAACGTAGGCTCCGCAGTTTGTGATCGCGATGACGAGAAGTCTCTCTGCTAAGCGATCGCTGCGCTGTCAGATCGTTGTACTGTCAGACCAGTCGGCTTTGGCCTCCTTGAGAGATCGCTGCGCTGAGAGACTTCCCTTGAACGTAGGCTCCGCAGTTTGTGACCGCGATAGACGAGAAGTCTCTCAGCGAAGCGATCGCTCAGTGGCGGCAACACCGCCACGATCTCACAGCAAGTTTGCCAGCGGCAAACGCCAGCGATCTGACAGCTTGCCTGCCGGCCGGCAGGCGAAGCGATCTCAACTATAGCTTCTCCAAAAGAAAAGAAGTCATTTTATTATACAAGTGCAATCGAGTTGGACCACCATAGATACCGTGATTTCGATTCGGATAGAAATAAGTATCGAATTGTTTGTTGGCCATCACCAATGCATTTACCATTTCGGCAGTATTTTGAAAGTGTACGTTGTCATCTCCCATACCGTGAACGATCAGGTAATTACCTTTTAGTTGATCTGCGAAATAAACTGGAGAGTTGTCAGCATATCCCGTTGGGTTTTCTTTTGAAGTTCTCATGTAACGTTCCGTGTAGATCGTGTCATACCATTTCCAGTTGGTTACCGGTGCAACTGCGATGGCCGTTTTGAAAACATCATTTCCTTTCAACAAGCAAAGCGAAGACATGTAGCCTCCGTAGCTCCAACCCCAAATTCCGATTCGATCGCCATCTACGTAAGGTTGTTTGCTTAGGTATTTAGCAGCGTTGATTTGGTCAATTGTTTCGTACTTACCCAATTCTTTGTAAGTCATTTTTTTGAACTCCTCTCCCCTTGCACCAGTTCCTCTATTGTCAACACTTACCACGATGTATCCTTTTTGTGCCAACATCTGATGCCACCAATAATTGAATCCGCCAAATTTGTCTTGAACAGTTTGGCTACCTGGCCCACCATATACGTGCATTAATACTGGGTACTTATTTCCTTTTTTGAAATTTGGAGGTTTGATCATCCAAGCATTTAATTCCACTCCTTTTTCCGTATTGATGCTAAAGAATTCAACTGGACTTGTATTATAACTTTTTTGCAATTTCGCTATACCTGCATTTTCTTCTAGCACTCTTAGCGACTTACTATTTTTATCAAAAACAGTATACGTACTAGCTGTATTTACATCAGAATGGGTATTAACGAAGTAATCGAAAGTGCTACTAAACTGTGCACTGTTCCAACCTTTCATTGGACTTAGTTTTTGCTTTTTCTTATTCATAATACCAGCTACATAAACTTCTCGCTGCATTGGCGAAACTTCAGCTGCCTGATAATAAATCATGTCATTCTTTTCATCAACACCATAAAGTGTACTCACATCGTATTTCCCTTCGGTCAACTGTTTTACTTTTTTACCGGTCATATCAAAAAGGTAAATATGATTGTAACCATCTCGTTCACTTGTTGTGATAAACTGCTTTCCATTTTCCAAAAACGTAAGGTCATCAGTGATATCAATGTAAGCGTCATTCTTTTCTTCGTACATGATTGTTGTCTGCCCCGTTGAAGCATCTGCCAATAATAATTGCAAATGGTTTTGGTGACGATTCATTTTGTATACACAAAGTTTGTCTGCATCTTTTGTCCATTTGATTCTTGGGTAGTACATCTCTGCCTCTTTACCCGTTTTTACTGCTACAACTTTATCCGCTGCAGTATTATAAATGTGCACACTAACCTCTGCGTTTGCTTCTCCAACTTTTGGATACTTAAATGTCTCGTATTCAGGGTAAACACCATCTCGATAATTCGTCATTGTAAATTGTTCAACTTGACTTTCGTCAAAACGCAAGAAAGCAATCTTCTTTCCGTCGGCAGACCATTGAAAAGCTTTTGCAATAGCAAACTCTTCTTCATAAACCCAATCAGTAGCACCATTGATAATTTCATTACTTTTCCCGTCAGTAGTTATCTGTTTTTGATTCCCTGTTTTTAGGTCTTTACAGTAAAGGTTATTACCTAATACAAAAGCAATTTTATCTGACTGAGGATTGAATGTCGCGTAACGTTGTTTCCCCATATCTGTGAGTAAACTCATCTTTTTGCTTTTTCTATCGTATACGTAATAGTTGGCTCGGGTAGAGTGACGATAAATGGCTTCGGTAGCAGTACTAATGAGCATTTTGCTTTCATCATCATTGAAGCTGTAGCTATCAAATTTTCCGTCAAAACCTTCTTGACCAATTACGCTTTCGGCATCAAAAATAATTTTGGTAAATTCACCTGTAGTAAAGTCGTATTGTTTCACCTTTCCTTCTTCTAATCGGGTATAGTGTTTGCCATCTTTTTGGAAGTTGAAACCAGGAACAGACTTTGGATAAAAAAGGTATTCTTCCCAAATATTCTCTACCGTGATTTCCTTAGGTAGTATTTGTCCAAAAGTTGTTAAAGAAACGCTGATCAGCGCAATGAATAGTATTAAGCTCTTTTTCATAATAAGTTGAATTAATAAGTTCTAGACGAACAGTTCTTATTTATTTTTTCAATCCCACTAAGGGTAAATGCAAATGTGGGTGTATTAATTGTACCAAGTGACCTTAATAAAAGAAATTACAGGCTTTGGCTGATGCCGAAATTAACTATTCTCTAGCTTTTCAGCCTCATTATTTAAGTCTTTTGCCTTAACAAATAGCTTAGAAACGTCTTATTTGACTCAAAATTTGAATAAACCATGCGAAAATCCCTACTCTTAGTTCTCGTTTTGTGTGCTTTCTTTTCTTGTACTAAAAAAGAAACGATTTATGTCAATGAACATGAAAACCAGGTTATTGATGGCAATACTGCTCCACCTTATAGTGGTGTAACTACACTTCAAGTTCAAAATTACATTAACAAAGCATACATTGATCTTTTGGGTCGCGAACCTAATGATACTGAATTGGCCGATCAAACGAACGCATTAAAAAGCAACGGACTCGGAGATAACGCTAGAGAACTTTTACTCGACAACCTCATCAATAGAGATGAATACTACACCCGATTCTTTGATATCTATCGCCGCAGTTATCTTAACGGTGTTCTGGAAGCACAGATAGAAGATCTCATTTCAACACTAGAGTTTTTTTATGAGCAATATCAAGATGATCCCGATCCAATTCTTCAAATTTATGCGCAACTGATTCTTGTAGAGTTAGAAAAAATGGAAGACCTTCAAAATGCTAAAGACGACTATCAATCTGGTGCAATCAATGTTAATGGATTCATGGCTCGCATGATTAACAATGAGGTCTATAATGAAATCAATATGGGAAGCGAAAATTTTGTCATCGCTGCTTTCAACAATCTTTTCAAACGCAACCCTACTGTTGCTGAGCTAGAAAGAGGCATCACGATGGTAGATGGTCAAGCCGCTCAACTTTTGTTGCAAGACGGAACGAGTAAAGATGACTTTGTAGCTATCGTTACTTCCAATTTAGAGTTTTACGAGGGACTTACTTTTGATATTTACAATGCACTTTTAGCTCGTGATCCTAGCTCTGTAGAAATGGATGCTAGTACGCTTAGTTTAAATAATAATTCTGACTTTCAATTGATTCAAAAGACAGTGATGAAGTCGGAAGAGTATGTTGGGTTTTAGTTGTAAAACAAAAAACGCCGATTTTTTTTAAACGCGGAGATGCAGAGAAGCTGAGTTGCCCGATAAACGTAGTGATACGCAGGAGAGGTCGCTGAGATTTTTCGCTGCGCTAAAAATTGCAACCGCTACGCTAGATGGTGTCTTCGGGTCCCGGACTTTAGTTCGGTTTAAAAAAATAAAGATGATAATGAAGTCCGAAGACAGAAGTTGCCCGATAGACTTGGTGAAACGTAAAATAGTACGCGCCGATTTAACGCGGTTTTTAGAACGCAGAGACGCGGAGACGCGGAGTTCCCCGATAGAACGTAGTGATACGCAGGAGAGAACGCGGAGATTTTTCGCTGCGCTAAAAATTACAACCGCTACCCTAGATGGTGTCTTCGAATCCCAGACTTTAGTCCGGTTTAAAAAAGAATAAAAATTTAGACTTGGTTAAAATCCCAAGTTCAAAATTCTGCTATAAAAAATAATGCTCAATATGAAAAAGCAAATCACACTTTTAGCAACAGCTCTGATATTCATTTTATCAGCTTGTAAAAAAGAAACTACCTACGTAAACCAACCTGTAGTTGACAATTACATCTATGCTGTCGACGGTGAAGAAGTTTACCAATCCAATATTGAAAAAGATAAAGAAAAATCACCTGAGCAGTACTTGTCAATTCTATATACCAATCTTTTCAAAACGACTATAGAACAATCTGACCTATTGCAACTTGCAGAAGTACGTCGCGCAATTGGTGACAAACAAATGGTAGATGAATTAATTCTAAATGACTTTGTAAATGGCACCGACATTGAACTTCCTACGGATAGCGAGATGCGTGCTGACATCGAACAGTTTGTTGAAAATACCTATATCCGATTTTTTCTTCGCAAGCCTACTCCTTACGAAATTTATGAACTTAAAGATGCGATAGAATCAGACGCGGGTTTATCGCCCGAATTAATTTATCAGGGATTTGCTTTATCCAATGAGTATAAATTTTATTAGACTTCTCTCATTTAGGAAAACCGAAAATAATTCTATCGCGATTTAAAATTTATTCTAAAAATCAAAATCATGAAACGTAGAAGCTTCCTCAAAAACACATCGCTCTCCGCTGCATCTGTTATTACAGCTCCGTACATTCTTCCAAGTGGACGTTTGTTTGCTGCTACAGGTGAGCGCATTGTCAATCATGTTGTCCTCGTACTTTTTGCTGGAGGGATTCGACAACAGGAGTCGGTTGAGCAACAATACGTTGCAACTCAAAACGGTAATAGTACAACTGGTAATTTAATGCGCAATATGCTTTCTGGTGCAGCACCTACCAGTGATTTAGATGCACTAGGAAACGAAGGTTTATGGGATCCAATTCAAACGAATTCGTTGGCATCTCAGGGTACGCTTTTTCAAGAAGTGATTTACCAAGAAGGCCCTCCAGGACATTACAATGGTCACGCAGTTGCTCTTACTGGAAATTACTACCCCAACAATATCAACCTCAATGAGAATCCAACAAACCCAACTATTTTTGAGCTTTACCGAAAGCACAATGATCCGGTACAAAGCGCGCTAAACGCTTGGTGGATTTCGGAAGGCCTAGGACCATATCCGTCGTTGAATTATAGTCAGGACCCACTTTATGGATCTGGGTATGGTGCCAACTATTTGCGACCCGCCAGCATCTTGGGAGGGGCCGGGCAGGATCAATTGGGTAATGCTCAAACTTACCAACCCGATGACGTCTCGCGCATTAGCAAAATAAAAGCCATGCTTGACAATAACTTTGACCAATCGGGCAATGGATTACCGGGGATTGACAACACACCAGAAAACAGAGAGTTAATCAAAAGTTTTTTGACAAATACAATTCAAGATGTGCAAAATGGAATTTTTGATCTCGCTACTCCTAACGGCAGTAATGTCAGAACTGGAGACCTGATCAACATCTCTTCTGCCTGGACAGTCATGAAGGAGTTTGCACCAGAACTAACTGTGATCAACACAACGAATCTTGATGTCTGTCACGGGGACTTTAGTCAGTATCTCAACTTCTTGCACCGTGCTGATTATGGCGTAGGATGGTTGTGGGATAAAATCCAAGGACCAGAAGGAGCTGCTGCAGGATTGAAAGATGACACCATCATGATTTGCGTTCCGGAGCACGGGCGTAACTGGGTGACAAATAATAATACGGACAGCAATGGCATGCGCGCACTTGATCACACTGCAGAAGATATTTCTCAATTGCCGGACTACAATTTACCTTACACCAACTCTCGTAGAATCTTCACTTTGATTGTTGGACCAGAAGGAAAGGTGGTTCCAAATCAAGTACTAGGTTCTCCTGGAAATCCAGTAGGTGAGTCGATTGACATTGCACCAACAATTGCCAACATACTTGGCTTTGATGATAATATTCCTTCGGGGATGTTGCCTGGTCGAGTATTGGATGAGGCGTTTGTATAAGTTCTGAGAAACTTATACGTGGGATATGGGAAGTTGGAGGTGAGAAGTTTCTCACTAACGCGGAGTTTCGCGGTCGAGTGAGTTTCCAACTTCCTACCTCCAAGTTCCAACTTTTAAAAAAATACGTGTTATGAAAAAAACAACATTCATTATATGCTGCTTCGCCTTATTGCTTTATGCATGTGGCAAGGATTCATCTATTGTTGAGAACGGTGAATTGCCGGAGGTACCTTTCAATCCTTTTGATACGGTGGACTATAGCGTTCCTATTGTAGATATTCCTTCACCAGATTCTAATTCATTTTTAGGAATTCATAGTTTTATTTTGTCAAAATCCTGTAACGAACCGGGCTGTCACGATGGATCTTTTGAGCCAGATTTTAGAACGGTACAGGGGACTTACAACAGCTTGGTGTATCATCCGATTTTTAAAAATTATGACCCGCAGATAGATGGGATGGAGCCTTTACAATTTAGAGTGCTGCCGGGTGATTCGGAGGCATCTATGTTTTTCCATCGGATTTCGAGAGACAACTCGCCGGGTTTTGAGCAGATGCCAGCTACTGGAAACTATTTACCGGATGAGCAGATTGACATGATTCGCGATTGGATTGATGAAGGTGCTGCTGATGCTTTTGGTAATCCACCAATGGCTACTTCTTTGCAACCTTCTTGTTATGGTATCGCAGCATTTTTACCAAACTTAGGAAACATCCGAATTGATACGATTCGAAACAATCAGATTTATGCTCCATTTTTTACGTTTCCAGATCAGGATATGAAGCTTTGGTTTTTATTTGGAGATACTGACCTTTTGGAAAATTTCACTTTCGGACATCCATTGACGTTTAATAAAATTAAATTCTCAACGGATCGATTTGATTTTAGTAATGCTGTTGAATTAGACTTGGATGTTCCTACAGATGACTTGGCTCTCAACAGTGTTTACAGTATTCCGTTTAATGGTGGTTTCGATTTATTTTACACCCATACCTTGACGATCAATCCGGCAGACTTAGGTTTTGAAAGTGGTGATCTTGTCTTTGTCCGCACCTACGTGCAAGACGATGACCATAACGAACCTACAGAGAACCCAGAAGATCAAACCAGTTTTGTGCTTCAAAATTATTTTTCATTCTACCTATTTTAAGCTATCAGGTTTGAAGAACTTCTTTTAGAAAATAAAAAAAGAAACAATGTTAAATCGAATCGTTCTATTTTCAATTCTAATTTTCATTTTAGCTGCTTGCACCAAAGAATTGGATGACAAGACGGAAGACAACAATCAGCAAGATCCGATTTCGGAAGTTCCTGAGATTTCGCTCATCTCTATTTCTGCCAATGAAGTAACGGCATACGAGGATCCCATTGTTTTTAAAATCAATTATACTGACGGAGATGGCGACTTAGGAAGTAACAATGCTGATGATTTTTCTATTGAGTTGGTTGACAATCGAGATACTGATTTATTTGTTTTCCAATATCATCTTTCTCCTCGGGTGCCTGAGGGAAATAGTTTGACTGTAAAAGGTGAATTGGATATTGTCTTGGACAACTCTATTTTGTTGGACGATGCCAATGATTCAGAAATGACTACTTTTTCTATTCGGGTGAAGGATGAGGCTGGCAATTGGAGTAATGTGGTAGAAACTGAGGTGGTTGAGATTTTGAAGTAGTTTTTCTGCGAACGGGGATAGGACAGGATGGGACACAGATTTGAACGGATTGGGGACGGATTTTTTCGTTGGACGTAATGATATACTTAGATCGTTTTTTGAATGATTACCATTTTCCGCTTTTTTTAGGGACACTTTTATATTTTTTTTGGACGGGATTAACAAGATTTACAGGATTGTTTTTTTTCAAAAAGCTAGCTTTTGAAAAAAAAACACAATGAACGAAAAGATCATGTGTGTGTGTGTGTGTGTGTGTGTGTGTGTCACTAAACTTACGTAGCCACGGTCGAGTAAATCTTCCAACTTCCATCTTTCCATTTCCAATTCACGTTAGACGAGCACTTCGGTCTTCGGACTTCCCAGGCTGACCGTTAATTGAATTTGGCATTCGGAACAGGGTCTAAATGTAAAATGTAAAACCGCAAAAGTCCAAATGTAAAAGTTACCCACGAATGACATGCTACGCCAGAAAGGCACGATATTCGGATACTTTTACATTTTGACTCCCGCCTGGCGGCCCGACAGGTTTATCATTTTGCGGTTTTACATTTAAAAAATTTAGCTAAAAGCGATGCAGCTAAATATTCAGAGAACTGACTTAGCGGTCAACCTGTTCCTACTTCCCACTTCCCACTTCCAACCTACCACTCCTCCCTACCCCAAATCCATCAACTTATCCGTAATTCGTTTCGTTCTTTTTCTTCGTTCAACAATCGTTGCAGGGGCGGCGCGATCTGCGCAATCTTCGATGGGGCAACGTTGACAAGTATTGTTCACTTCGCGTACTGCGATGGATGGATCATT
Source organism: uncultured Saprospiraceae bacterium (assembly GCA_937959375.1). Lineage (GTDB taxonomy): Bacteria > Bacteroidota > Bacteroidia > Chitinophagales > Saprospiraceae > CALGLS01. Next base: position 5,910 of record CALGLS010000464.1, on the reverse strand, counting down.
CCAAAATTTTATTTTTTCTTTCAAAGAATCATCAAGCAGTAGACCGATGGTCACACTTACATTTCTTCCTGGAGTTGGGTAAGCTGCGCGGGAGAGTGTAAAGCTGATATACTCGTCATTGGTCCCGTGATAGGTTGACCGTTGAGCACCAACTAAAGTTCCAGCGTATTTTCCTTCGCTTTGTAATTGATGCAAATCCTTGAGTAATGAAAGTGATTGCCAACGACGGCAGTAGTGTTCAAACAAACCATTTCCGTGTGGATGATGTTTGTGATTAAGATGTAGCTCTTTGTCTATTTCAAAATTATTTTTTTCTGGACTATGCACACAGCGAATAAAGTACAGCTTTGGCAAATTAAAGAAACGTGGCAACAAACTGGTCAATCGTTGGAACATCATTTCAGGCGACACCTCATACTTTTCCATCAAGGCCAAGAATGCTTGTCCATTCCATTTTTCTAAATTAAAAAAGCTTTCTACATCTTTTATAAAAGTATCGCGATTGATCAATAAGGCTACTGCAAAGTAAGATGCCTTATAGTGGCTGAGTACTTCTTCAAAATTATTGGCTTGAAGTAAGGAAGACGTATTGGCGCGTTCTTTTAATTTCAAAAAATGAAAACCTAACTCTTTTCCAATTTGAAATGCTTTTTGATTGTCTGTCAAGTTTCCGTTTAGCAAAAGCTTTTTAGATTTTGGAATAAAGACAGAACGCAAACTATTTAATTCGGGATGGTCTTTCAAGCCATCAAAATCAATTTTATAACGCAGTTCTTTTTTTAGCAATTTCGCCAAATCATCTACTGAAACAGGGCTCCCTTTTGGCAAACCACTTTTCTCTACCAAATCAAATGCGATCTTTTCAATATCTTCAAAGTAATTGAAATTTAATTCTTGGTAAGCACGCATCGCACGGTTGTAAAAGTTTTCTTCGTGCACCGCGTAGCTTCGTCCTAACTCAACCAAGGTTGAAATAAAAGCACCTACTCGCATTGGAGCGTTGGCGATAATCTCCGCCACTTTTGACAATTCGATTCCAAATAGGTCGAGTGGTAATTCATTCAAGAAATTAGAGCGCAATAATTCTCCAACTGGCGCAAGTCCTCTTTTCAATTCCAATGAAGTCAACTCTGCTGCTTCGACCTCTAAGGCTTTTGCCAAAGCATCGATCTTATCCTGTTTAGGATACTTCTTTCCTTTCTCAATTTCATTGAGATAAGAAACCGACATTTTTGCTGATGTTGCCAAATCCTGAAACGACAATCCCTTTTCCTGACGAAGTTGCTTCAACTTCAATCCAAAAATGATCTTACTATTTTGATTTTTTACACTCATATCTTTTATTTCTCCCCAAACTTAAAAAGAAGTTGTTTAAGGTGGTAGCTATTTCGACATTTAATCTACCAAAAGACCTAGAATGTTCCTATTTCACAAAGCTGTGGATCTTTGTTCTATTTAGGCAACAATTAGCAATATTACTTTTATCTTTCCAGTTCAAATAAAAGATGTTGTTTAAAGCACTCAGACCTCCAGACATGAATTTAAAGCAATTATACCTAGATCGAGCGGCGCGATTTGAAGAAGAAGCAAAAAATCTAAAGGCCAAATACATCCGTTTTTCGGTGGTTCGTTTATTACTTTTTGTAGCAGCTATCGGAGCTATTATTTATTTATTCACCATTTCGCCTATAGCAGCTGTTGTTTTTATTGTTGTCTTTCTAGTGGCTTTCGCCAAATTCGTGAAGTGGCACATGAATATTCAAACCCAACAACAGCACAACAACAATCTCAACAAAATCAATTTGTACGAGAAAGCAGCATTAGAAAACGATTACTCCAACTTTGCAGATGGAAAAGTATTTCAAGATGTAGCGCACCCCTATAGCATAGATCTCGACATATTTGGGCCCTACTCTTTTTTCCAATACTGCAACAGAACAGCTACTGCCATTGGTCGAGCTTGTCTTGCCAAATATTTATCCGCTCCGGCTGAAAAATCTGAAATACTTTTGCGCCAAGCAGCAACACTTGAACTAAAAGAAAAGCTAGACTGGCGTCAAAACTTAATGGCGCTAGGTATGGTAGCAGAAGATGAAATAGAACATGTCAACCTATTGAAAGATTGGTTAGAGGATGAACCTTTTGTTAGCAATAATAGTCTTTACAAAATTGCCATTTTACTAACCCCTTTTTGGGTCATGTTTGGAATTGTAGCTACCGTACTTTGGATTCCTTGGCAACTTGGCATTCTTTGCCTTTTGATTCCTGGTTACTTTTTAAAAACAACTTTAGAAAAAGTAAACGAAACACATCTTCGCACTACCCATGCAGAAAAAATGCTGGCATTGTATGGTCGGCTAATTGGTCATATTGAAAAGGAAGATTTTAAGACCGAGAAGCTACGCTCCTTGCAAACTGTTTTCACAAAAGACAATCAAGTGGCTTCTGCTTCTATCAATCGACTATCTTATATTATCAGCCAGCTTAACCTCCGTTACAACGCCTTCGCCATTCTCATCAACTTGTTTATGCTTTGGGATTTGAGATGGATCAAACGTCTTGAAATTTGGAAGGCAGAATTAAAAGACAAACTTCCGGATTGGTTTGAATCGCTTCAAGAGTTTGAAGCCTTGGTTAGCCTTGCTACTACCAATTACAACAATCCTGACTGGACGATGCCTATCATTCAAGATGACGAAAAGTTTGTTGGACTTGAATTAGGACATCCCTTAATTATGGCCGACACCCGTATCTGCAATGACTTGCAAATGCCAACCGAGGGGCACCTCAAACTCGTCACTGGTTCCAATATGGCTGGTAAAAGTACCTTCCTTCGAACGATGGGACTAAACATTGTTTTGGCCATGGCAGGTTCCGCTGTTTGCGCAAAGCGACTAGAACTCCCCATTTTGCAAGTACATACGAGTATGCGTACGCAAGACGCTTTGCATGAGAGCACCTCTTCTTTTTACGCCGAGTTGAAACGTTTGAAAACTATCATTGAAGCTGTTGAATCAGAGCAAAATATTTACTTCCTTTTGGATGAAATTTTAAAGGGTACGAACTCCAACGACCGACACACGGGTTCCAAGGCATTGATCAAACAGTTTATTGAAAGTCGTGGTGCTGGGATTATTGCAACGCATGATTTGGAATTAGGGCAACTGGAAGCGCAGTACGGTGGAGCCGTTGAAAACCTTTGTATGGAAGTCCGGGTGAAACACGATGAATTGGTTTTTAATTATAAATTGGAGAAGGGTGTTAGCCAAAGTTTTAATGCAACTCATTTGATGCGGAATATGGGGATTAAGGTTTAGAAATCTCAATTTCAGTGGCAATCTCAATGCGTTCGAGCGTAGCCGAAAAATTCATCTCTCAATAGTAGTAACTATATTTCTCTACTTCCAAGCTTGATTAAATATACTCTAGATCGCACGAAATCATCAATTACTTGGCACTTCATCCTTCGACTCGTTTCACCTGTCCGACTGGCCAGACGGGCTCGCTCAGGATGACAATAATCAGACATTCAATCGCTTGATTCAACTCGTTTCACTTAGTCAGACGAGCTCGCTTGAGATGACAAATTTATTTTAGAAAAAAAACGTATAACCATGCGAATACTAAGCTTCCTCTCCATTCTATTCATTACAGCCTGCTCCTCACCTACTACAGAAAAGTCAAAAGCCGCTGCACCAAAAACTGAATACAAGGTCAAGTTAGAACCCAACCGCTACAACGTAGCCTTCCTAATTATGGATGGCGTTTACAACACAGAACTTACAGCGCCATTTGATATCTTTCAGCACACCATATTTCGCAAAGGAGTAAAAGCGATGAATGTATTTACGGTTGCTAAAACGAAAGACCCCATTGTCTCTTTTGAAGGGATGCGTATTTTACCTGACTTTAATTACTTAAAAGATGAGCTACCTAAAATTGACATACTCGTAGTACCAAGTGCAGAACATCATTTAGACTCCGATCTAGAAGATGAGGAGATGCTTAATTTTGTAAAGAAGGTAGACAAAGAAGCGACCTACATGACCTCGCATTGTGATGGTGCTTTTGTATTTGCGAAAGCTGGATTATTGAATGATGTAGTTAGTACTACTTTTCCGGGAGACATTGAAGCGATGCGTAAGATGTTTCCGAAATTGGATGTCAGATCAGATGTATTATTTGTACATGATGGAAAATATATTACTTCGGCTGGCGGAGCAAAATCATTTGAGGCTTCATTATATTTGACAGAGATACTTTATGGTAAAGAGGTCGCGAAAAAATTAGCAAAAGGACTAGTTATTGACTGGGATTTGGAAACCGTTCTACACCATGTCGAAGCAAAACAGTAGTAGCCCCTGTTTTTTATTATTCGCCTTAGTAGGCAAATTGCTGGTTTCATTCGTTATACTAATAACTGCCTGATTTTTTGAATCACAAATACAGACTATGAAAATTACAACATTCATTCTCGGATTACTCATCTTACCACAATTCCTATTTTCCAATATTGCTCCGGAAGAAAGATCAGTTAAATCTGAAATCAAACGAGTAACCGTTTTTCGGACAGGTGCGCAGGTGAGTCGTGAGGCTAGCACTACTATTCCTGCTGGCAATTCATTAATTAAATTTACGGGTATCTCTCCCAACATTAATAAACAAAGTATACAGATAAAAGGAGAAGGTGACTTCACCATTCTTTCTGTTAATCACCAAATCAACTTTTTTGAAGAGCCAGAAAAAACAGTGCGCATTGAATCACTTGAGTCAGAAAAAATTCGCATTCAAGATTTACTAAACGAGCAAAATGCTTTATTGAAAGTACTCCAAGAAGAAGAGTCTTTGATCTTGACTAACAAATCAATTGGCGGACAGCAAACTGGTGTAAAAATCGAAGAGCTTCGTTCAATTGCAGAATTCTATCGTAGCAGATTAAAAGAGATTAAGCTGGAATGGTTGAAAATCAATAAAGGAGTCAAAGTTCAAAATGACAGCATGGCTCGAATCAATGCGCAACTGAATTCACTAAATGCCAATCAAGGAATTTACAGCAGTGAGGTTGTACTCGCTATTAATTCTAAGCGTACGGTGCAAGGCGATTTCGTGTTGAGTTATGTAGTAAAAAATGCTGGTTGGTTTCCCAATTATGATATCCGTGTAAAGGATGTGCAAAATCCAATTGAATTGATTTACAAAGGCAATGTTTATCAAACTTCTGGAGAATCATGGGACAATGTAAAACTCACTTTGTCTACTGGTGATTTTTCTCAAACAGGAACGAAACCAACTTTGGAACCTTGGCGACTTGGATTTTACGTTCCTTCTTACGCTTACCAAAACGGAAGAGATCGCTACCAAGGTGGTGTTTATTCTGGAGCTGGTGGACGTGGTAGCAGGGTGTCTGGAAGAATTACTGATACTTCTGGTGAGCCTTTGATCGCTGCGACTGTTATGGTTAGTGGAACGACGGTTGGCACATCAACAGATATAGACGGTAGATACACATTAGAACTACCAAACAACGCACAAAACCTCATCGTTTCCTATGTTGGCTATGAGCAAATAGAAACGGCAATAAATTCTACTACGATGAACATTGTGATGGATGATAGCAACGTAATGCTTGACGAAATTGTGGTAACTAGTCGTGCAAATAAATTAAAAGGCAAACTAGCTGGCGTAGGTAGGAATAGAAAAAAGAAGCAAAAGAAACAGGCAGCCACCAAACCCACTGTTATCAAAAAAGATCGCACCACTACCGTACAATTTGAAATAGAACTCCCCTACACCATTCCTACCGATGGCAAACAATACACTGTACAAATGCAGTCACACGAACTACCTGCTTACTTCGAGTATTACTGTGCTCCGAAGCTAGATAAGGATGCCTTCTTGACTGCACAGGTT
>CALGLS010000463.1 GCA_937959375.1 uncultured Saprospiraceae bacterium | reverse complement strand
ATGTGTTTTGGAAACATAGCCATCGCTGCCTCAATAACTTCATCCGTTACATTTTCTTGGATGTAAGCTGCTTCTTTTTGCCAGTCTTCCAAAGTCAAGGCATTGAGGAAGGTATGGTCGAAGTGGCGAGCATTATAATAGGTGTGTGCTGGGTTGGGAACTTCGTTTTCATAAACGCCCAACATCTTTACAATGTAATGATAGGGTCTGAGCATCTTGTAAGCCAAACCATCGTAGGTGCAATAGGCATTGTCGCGATCTCGCGGAACAGGACGATATACTTTTTCATTGTTTTCGTCTCTTGATACCGCCCATCTCCATTGATCTCCATGTCGGTCGATGTCTCCAATTAGTATGTCAAACAGTCGGCTACGAGCTACCCATTTTTGATCAACATGATGTTTGCGGCTCTTTTCAATTTTAGAAAGTAGCTTAGGTGTGTTTACAAATTTTGTTGCATTACCAAAGAAATCTGCTTCTGACCAACTTTTAGAGGCACGTTCTTCCACCACGTAAACTTCATCACCAAAGAAATCATTGTAAGCACCAAGTGCGGGCTGTTTTGGAATGTAATAGAGATTCGGATTGGTGTGATAAATATTAGCAGCATCTGATAATGGACCAAGTGTAGGAGGTGCGTAGCAATGTGTTCCCAAAAAGGTTTCGTTGAATAAAAAATTAACGACCGCTAACTGGTTAAAGGGGTAGGGGACACCTCTACTAGGATCTTTGGTGAGGGACCGCATGACGTATTCTTTTCCGTCGGCGCCAGCCAATCGCAGGGAGTTTGTTTGTTTACCACCACCTTTTTTGATGACGGTGCAGCCGCCTTTGAAGGTGGATAAATCTAGGGTAGCAAAGTTGTTTTGTACTTGATACACTTCACGCCTTCTTTTTCCTAACATATAAGTTGCAAAAGGTCCCAGCGGTTTTATGTTTCTTTTGGAAGGGAACGTAAGCAAGCTGTCTGTTTTTGATTCATAAACTGGAAAGTCTTTTGGTAAGTCATCAGGATTTATTTTCGGAAGAGGTCCTTTAATTTTAGTTCGAAAAACTTCTTTACCTGTTGTTCCGTCGTCGTTTGGTACAAAGAAGGATAAGTAGGATGATCCGTCTTCAAGAAAATCAATTTTGGAAAAACCTTTTTGTCCATAACTAAAAATGGCATTCTTTTTAGAAGTTGCCGTTCGCTTTGCGCCCGATCCAGAAACAATGAAATGTTGTCCGCGATGTTTGAGGTATTGTAAACTGTTGTCGTGGCCTGATACGAAAATGAATTCGCCATTATCATGAGCTGGCTTTATGGCTGCTCTTCTTAGTTCCTTATAATGCGGATTGGCTTCATCTTGTGGAAAGATACCTGCATTTCTCAAAAAGAGAAAAAGACTTCCAACAACGGGTAACGGTACGTAGCCATTTTCTACATCCGTAGTCATTGGAAATAAATGATTTTTTGCACTAAAGTTTCCACCGTGTGGTCCTACACTTTTAAAGGAATGATGAGCCGCAAAAACGATGTTCTTATTTTTATGGTCTTTAATGGTTGCTTCTAGTTCGAGTGCAAACGCTTCTCGACTTTTTACATGGCAGCCAGCGTTGATGTTGGGTTGTTCATCCCAATTCTTTAACCACCATTGTGAATCAATGACGATGATGACTAGTTGCTCGTTGATCTCAATCACATCAGGGCCAGGGCAACCTTCATCCGGAAGGAAATAGTTGTTCCAATTGTCTTCATCTTCAATCGCCTTGTTTAGCATTGACTCAATATATTTCTCTTGTCGTTTCACACCTTTTTGTCCATACTTTTTCCAGTCTTGGTTACCGGGTAGGAAGATGGGGCGGCCTTTGTAGTTTTCTAAAATGTTGAGTTGTGCGTTTAAATCGTTTTCAGCAGCAGCTCGTTTCTCCTTGTCTGATTTGGAAGGCATTCCTTCCTTTTGAATGTTATTACCAAGGAAGATGACCGAGCTATTTTCGTTGGCTTGATCTAAGTGTTTTTGCAGGAGTTTAAGTGTTGGAGCTGCAGCTTCTGCTGAACCTTCGCCTAGGTCTCCAACCATAAAGATGGAGTGAGCGACAGGGGAAGTTTGGTTCTCCATTTTGTCTGCGATATTTTTGTTGGGCTCAAGAATGTGGAGCTTGTAATTTGCGCAGGAGGAGATAAGTAATAGGCAGAGGCAGAGATATAATGATCTCAATAGTTGGTGGCTCATGGCGGGCTTGATTTAAAGAGGCTTATTCGCTTATTGTTAATTTTATTCCTAAAGGTAAATAATTTTTCTCTTTTGAAGTCTAGAGTATCTGCTAAGCTTTACTTCTTTTATGTTATAAGTAGCATGACGACATTTTATTAGATTAAGTGGAATTAATCGATAGTCAGATTTTATTAAACATATATTTCGATATATCGAGGATTATAGATATATTCGTGTTATGAATGTAAAGTTAGCAACAGAAATAGGTAAATGTTTGTCAAATAAACCAAGAGTTCAAATACTAGAATGGTTGAAAGAACCCGAGAAACATTTTCCTCCTCACGAAACGCTCAAGCATTTTAATGATGGGGTTTGTGTTACGTATATCCAAGAAAAAGCAGGGCTGTCGCAATCTACGATCTCTACTTACCTCACGAATATGGAAAAATGTGGATTGCTAATCATGACTCGACATGGGAAATGGTCCTATTTTAGAAGAAACGAAGACACCATTAAGGCATATACCAAATTTCTGATTTAAGTTAGGTTGCAAAACAAAGATCCAAAATCAGAGTAAAAAGAAATTCAAAGTAATCAATTAATTTAACACGATAATTATGAAAATATTAGTCATAGGTGGTAAAGGAACCATAGGTAAAAAAATTGTAGAATACTTTTCAAAAGACCATGAAGTTATTGTTGCTGGTAGAAGTTCTGAAAAATATCCAATTGATATTGCAGACACTAGATCGATAAAAAGACTGTTCAAAGGAATTAAAAAATCGGGCAGAATCGATGCCATTATTTGTGCGGCTGGTGAGGCGAAATGGGCACGAATGAAAGACCTTTCAGAAGCAGATTATCACATTGGCTTGAGGAGTAAATTGATGGGGCAGGTGAACATCGTTCGTTATGCACACAAGTGTTTGAAAAAGAAAGGTTCGATTACTTTGACAACCGGTATCCTTGCGGATGATCCCGTTTATAAAACAACTTCTGCAGCGATGGTCAATGGAGGTGTACATAGTTTTGTACAAGCTGCTGCCATAGAGATGAGAAAAAAGATACGAGTTAATGTGGTCTCATCTGGAGTTGTTATAGATGCTTACGCAAAATATGAAAGCTACTTTCCCGGTCATCCTCCAATTGAAATGCATAAAATGTTAGATGGTTACAAAAGAAGTGTACTCGGTAGAGTAAATGGAGAAATCATTAGGATTTACTCGTAATAACTTCAATGTACAAACTTATTAAAACAACTTAAATTCATGGAAAATATATTAGTTATTGGTGGTGGATTAATGGGGAGTTCTGTGGCGTGGAAATTAGCGGAACGTGGCGCAAAGGTAATCGTGATTGAGCAACAAGGAAAACAGTATACAACTGGTTCAAGTTATGGTACCGCACGGATTTCTAGAAGCCTCGGTCCTAAAAAAGATGTGTTCTCTTATGCACATAAGAAAACAGTTAAAGAAGTCACCAACCTACTGGATTTTTTGAATGCAGAAAAACCTAAAAAAGCGCATAACATTGATGAGGTTTACTCTACTTCACCAGTTTCTTATCTCTTCCGTAGAGAGGATTATTATAAGGTTAAAAAATTCAGATTTAAAAAGCAAAAGCGAGATTTTAGAACAGCTTCATCGAATTCTTCTTTTAGGAAATTTGGGATGTCAATTCCAGATGACACCATTCTAGTTAGAGAAAAAAGATTGTACTCTGGCACCTTGAATCCAACGGTATTAATTGACAAGTTGCGTATCGGTATAGAGAAAAAAGGAGGCAAGATTAAATACGAACATCAGGTGGTTGGGCTAGTTAAAAAAGAGGCTATTTTTGAGGTGAGTGTTTTGAATTTAAAAACCAAAAAAACGCAAAAGCTAAAAGCAGCAAAAGTGATCGTTGCATCAGGTGCTTACCTTGCAGAAACACTTAAAGATTTTGCACCTTATTTCAATCGAGTGATTACACCTAAAAAAGTAGTACAATCATTTTTGAAAATCTCTGATGAACGTTATGCTGAACTAACTGATTTAGAAAAAAATGCCATACACAAAGGTTTGCCTTACTTTTCACAAATAGGAAAAGAATACTTTGCCTTGATTGAAAAAACAGGCAAAGGAGATACCTGTCCAATTATCAAAGCTGGAGGACATCAAAGGCGTAGAAACATCCATGACTTAGCAAAGGTGTGGAGTGAAAAGCCACAAAAGAAAGATCTAAAGTGGATAAAAAAACGATTCAGAAAACATCTAGAAATGTTTGAAGTTTATGTCTCTAAAAAAGACATTGAAGAAGTAAGTACCAACAATTGTGTTTACGCAGAGACTAGATCAAAAATTCCGATTGTAACACCAATTTTTAACAAATACGGAAGCCTCGATCGAAATATTGTTGTCATCGGTGGCATGTCAGGAATTGGAGCCAAAGGTTGCTTATGCTATGCATTACTTGCTGCAGATTTGTTGTTAGGTAAATCGGATAAGCCTAGCAAAATGTATCGCAGAATGGTCAAAGCGTTTGCAAACCCATCTGTGAATTTATATACCAAAAGAAAGAAAAGAGGACATTTGTTTTAAGCAATTGAATATGACGAATCTTAAATTGAGAGAGGCATCAATAGATGATTTAAGCGCACTGCAACTTATTGGGATTCAAACTTTTAAAGAAGCTTTTGCTTCCGACAATTCTGTTGAAAACATGAATGCTTATATCAGCAAAGCATTTTCTATCGAAACGCTAAGAACGCAATTGTCTTCACCCAATACCCAGTTTTATCTGGCATTACTCAATGATAAAGTAGTTGGGTATTTAAAAATAAATTTTGAAAAATCTCAACTAGAAAATAAAAATAACAAAGGACTGGAGATCGAACGCATCTATGTTTATAAGGAGTTTTATGGCAAAAAGATTGGTCAATTTATGTTGGATAAAGCAATAGCGATTTCCAAAATTACTCCGGTTAATTATATTTGGTTGGGTGTATGGGAACACAATCCAAGAGCCATTCGATTTTATGAAAAAAATGGCTTTGTTGCATTCGACAAACACGCTTTTATTTTAGGCGACGAAAATCAAACTGATATTTTAATGAAACTGCAAATAACCTAAACTGTCAAAATGAGTAAGTTATACAGCGAACTATCCGAAATCTATGAAAAGATGTACGCTACTTTTATAGACTACCAAGAAGAGTATAATTACTACAGTAAAATTCTAAGAAAATACAACAAGAAAAGCGTCTTAGAAATCGGAAGCGGCACCGGTAATTTATCTAAACTATTTAGCGACCGTGATTTTGAATACATCGGCCTAGATCTGAGTGCTGACATGTTAGAGCTCGCAAGAAAGAAACATCCTACCTGTACTTTCTTAGAAGGCGATATGCGCAATTTTGAACTTACAAACCCAATTGAAAGTGCCATTATAACAGGAAGATCGATCAGTTATTTATTAAAAAATGAAGA
>CALGLS010000462.1 GCA_937959375.1 uncultured Saprospiraceae bacterium | reverse complement strand
CCTGCCCCTCCACAAAAGAAACACATGTTGTATGGAAAAGCGGAGAAGACAAATTCCTTATGACTTTTGTATCCTTCTACTGGAATGATGTAACCTTTTATCGTAATTTCTTTTCCTTCCAACTCTTTTACGTCTTTACTAAAAACAGGGATATCAACTTTGAATCCCATCATCTCGTCGTATTGTTTTTTAAACGTGATTTTAGAAAGAATCTTCCAAGTGTTTTTCTTTGGTGTTGCTTTCTTGGTTGCATCTTGTGCAAACACATTTCCCGCAGAGAAAATAAAAGCAAATAGTAAGGTTCGAATTATTATTGATTTCATTATTTCGATTTTGAATGTTCTGTCTGGAATTTATTAACTCAATTAGTGATTTACTCTTTTACCAATTCTGCCTCTTTCAATGTGAACATCACATCATTTGGGTCTTGAGAAGTAAAATAAAAGATTCCTTTGATAGTTATTGATTCATCATCAAATGCAATTTTCGTATCGCCTTTTGTGAAAACCTCAATCACTGACTCCGGTCCAGCTTTACCACAAAAGAAACAATCGCTAAATGGATATGCCGAAAACATAAAGTGGCTTTGTGCCTTTTTTCCACTAAGCGGAATGACGTAACCCTTCATCGTAATCTCTTTCCCCTCTAAGGCTTTTATGATGGGTACAAAGCGCCCTTTTTGTTGGCTCACCCCATCGCTCTCATCAAACTGTCTTTCAAACTTCATCAACCCCAAGGTCCGCCATGGATTTCCTGTATCCTGTGCAACGGAACTGTTTGTTACGAAAAGAAAACCGAGAAAGAATATAAATATGATGCGCTTAAATTTCATTGTTCTTGAGTTAGATTGAACTTCTTTAATAGTTAGACGCCAAAAGCTCTTGCAAGGTAGCATATATCGAAGGCCTTTTCTTTTAAGGAGGTGTTAAAAATGTGGATAACTATGTTGGTAAGTCCATTTTTAAAGGGATTTTTTGTGGATAACTCTGCACCGGAGCTCCAAAAAGGATTTTTTCTCTTTAGTCTCTCTTTTCCCTATTTGGGCAAATCGAAAGATAATTGGCCAGTCTTTCCAGACTTTTTGAAGCTCATTTCTAAGCTATCCCTTTAACAAAGTATCTGATATATCCGTTCTAGAAGCCGTTATCGCTGGAATTAAGGCAGCTATAAAACCTATTGCTAAAGCTCCAAAAAACAAATAAATTTCTTCCTTCATAAAGGTCCAACCTGTGAAAGTGTATCGATAAGAATCCTTCATTACTCCAGCCAATAATTCCATTCCAATATGGCTCAGTACCATACCAATACAATAACCAATTACGGCAAGTAAAAGCCCTTCTAGTATCACTAAAGAAAAGAGTTTTGCCCGAGAGGCTCCCATCACACGCATCAGTGCCAATTCATTTTTGCGCTCACGCAACGACTTAAAAAGCGAAATAAAAATACTCAAACCTGAGACAAAAAATATGATCATCGCAATCATTCGCAGTAGTTGTTCTCCTGCCCCCATCATATTGAAGAGTCGATTCATTTCATAGGACGGCAAGGCCGCTTGCATGTCTGTATTTTCATTGATGTTTCGCCCGAGACTAAGAGCACGCCAGTTAGTTTTGCTTTTATAACGAATGAGTAGTGAGGTGATTTCTTTATCTACTTCATCTATCAATTCTTTTCGTTCTTCTGGCGGAGTTGATCCATGATCGTGGCTATGGTCGTGGTCGTGGCTGTGATCGTGTCCTGCGTGATCATGATCGTGGTCGTGGTCGTGGTTGTGCCCATCTTCTCCCTCTAACGGAGGTGGTGGTTCTTCTGTATGGTCATGTACTTTCCAGATACTTTGTGGTGTGGTCAAAATCAATTGATCAAGAACAGTTCCTCCTGGTGCAAAAAGACCAACGACTTTGAAATGTTCTCCTTCATCATGAATATGCATTTCATCATCAACCAAACCATGAGAACTAAAAAAAGTGTCACCTATTTTTAAATTCAAATCTTCCGCAACAGCAGCACCAATCGTCACCTCCATATCTTCTTTCCACAAGGTCCCTTCGGCCAACACACCATTGTATAATGTATCTGGCAATTCATGCGTTGTTCCCACTACACGATATCCTTTATAACTATCTCCAAGTGATAATGGAATCGCTGTTTTGATCAACGGGTGTTTTGGATTCATGAAAGGTCGAGCTGCCTTTATCGAAATGTTTCCGGTAGGTGCATCAATGTGATACATGTTGCAAAGAATCATTTGCAAGGGACTTCCTTTCGCCCCAATTACCAAATCAATGTCTGCTAGGTTTTTATCAAACTTTTCATCGACCTGTTTATTTAATAACAGCAACAGACTTATGAGTCCAACCCCCAATGCAAATAGCACCAGGCTCAACAACATAGATAATGCGTTGCTAGTCAAATTTTTCCAAGCGAGTGAAAGTATATTCATTAATGGTTAAATGTTACTCAAAAAATAATTTCAAGGATCTAGATTATTTTTTGTCGTTGAGATAAATCTTATTTGGAAATAAATCCTTTAAACGTCCGTCATGAGTTACAATAAGCAAAACAGCATTTTCTTCTTTTGCCTGTGTTTCTAAAAGTTTGACCACTTCATTGCAATTCAAATCGTCAAGTGCAGAGGTTGGTTCGTCTGCCAGTATCACTGCTGGTTTGTTAATCAAAGCTCTTGCAATGGCAACACGCTGCTGTTCTCCTTGACTCAACTCTTTGGTTTTGGAATTTAGTTTGTCTCCAATATTAAGCCGGTCCAATAGCGTTTTGATTCTCTTTTTAGAAACTGGATGGCCTGCCAATTGTTGAGCTAAAGCTAAATTCTCTTCTACCGTAAGTGCTTTTAGAAAGTGTGCATCTTGGAAGATGATACCAATGTTTTTTCCGCGAAAGCTATCCATCTTAGAAGCAGATAGTTTGTGTAAGTCCGTATCTGCAATTATTACTTTACCCGATTGTGGTGTACGCAGCCCACCCAATACATGCAGTAAAGTAGTTTTGCCACTTCCTGACTGTCCCAACAATAGCCATGACTCTCCTCGCTGACATTCGATATCAGGGAAGTCTAAGGCTACTTTCGAATCATAAGAATACTTTAGTCCTTTAGTTGCTAACATGTAGTAAAGGTAAAAAATAGGAAGGGGAAATCAAGGGGTCATCATTTCTTTTCCAGATCGTAGATCCCTTCTTTGTGATTAAATTGATCTAGTGTGAAAAAAGAAGCGGTATAGAGCGAGTAGTCATCAATGGTCATATCACTCCAAGCAGTACCTTCTGGAATTGTCATTTCTGAAAGTTCCTCATAGGTTCCTCTAAAAACGTTGAAGTCGACATCTCCTTCTATTCCTGCGAGTTGACCTCGGTTACCGTATTGCCAAAAGTCCCAATTGGTTCCACACTTTAGTGAAGGCGCTTCGTAGTTATATCGAGCAACCCAAACTGGATACCTTTTAAAGTTACCCGCAATATGTTTGTTGTAAAAATTAAGATTGGTGTAAATGATGGGACGAATATTATAATGGTTTTCAACAATCTCCAACCACATTTTCAGTCGACTTATCATTACCTTTTGAGAAATTCCATCTACCACTTCTATGTCTAGCACAGGAGGAAGATCTCCAGATTTTAAGTCAACTAATGAAATAAAATTTTTGGCTTGCGCTTCTGCCGAAATAGATGGACGAAAGAAATGATATGCACCTCGCTTCATCCCCACTCGTTTGATTTCTGACCAATTGTAATTGTAGGTACTGTCCTGCAATTCTTTTCCTTCCGTCGCTTTCACAAATGAA
>CALGLS010000461.1 GCA_937959375.1 uncultured Saprospiraceae bacterium | reverse complement strand
ACCTCAACCGCTCCACCACTCCCTTAACCTTCACCAGGTGTCGCTCCTTCTCATGTTTATCTTTAATAATCATTTCACCTTGCGCATTACTTTTGGCAGTGATCGATTCAAAGTCTAGATCAAGTTCTAATTTTTCGTTTTTTAGTTGGCCTGAAATTTTTCCTTTTTCGCCAAGAAAACACGCATTCTTTTTTGTGATTACTTTTACTTTTGCAGTTGACAATTGAGCGTCAGCTAATGAAAAAGAAGTCGAACCACTTGGTACTTCGAAGTAAATATCTTCATGGGTCGTCATGATTTTATATACATCATTTTGCCCCGGAGCAATATCAAAATACCAATAAGCACTTGTTCCAATTTCTTTGTTAGGATACATCTCATAGCTAGTCGCTTTAGACCCTTTTATTCCCGTTTTGCAAGCAAAAGAAAAAAGAATAAATAACAAGAAAGTAAGCATAACCATACATCCCTTCCCTCTTGGAGAGGAAGTATTTGTTGATGTGCCTCCTGTACTTCCAGTTGTGTGACCGCTGTGCCCGCCTCCTGTTTCGTTTCCTGTATTACCAGTTCCATGATCACCATGCCCGCTATGTTCGCCTGTTTCGTTTCCTGCATTATCGGTACCAGGCCCTCCATGACTGCCGTGCTCACCTGTCTCATTTCCTGTATTGCCGGTTCCAGGTCCACCATGCTCGCCTGTTTCGTTTCCTGTATTACCACTTCCATCACCTCCATGCCCACCGCTGTGATCACCATGTTCGCCATGCCCCTCATGACCTGGAAGTTCTCCAGTAGGTGCATCAGTTACAAATTGAATATCAGTAACAAGAACTGGTTCTGGTGCGTCATAGGAATAGCCGAGTGCTTCAATGTCAAGCATTTCTGCAGGAGTACGATTGCCTGTCATTCCCGCTTCCATTTGATCGTGTAAATTTTGACTTGGACGACCATCATTGATTGGTAAATATTCTTCCATTCCCATATGACCATGTCGCTGTTGCCAATCCCACCACAACTTATCTACAAAACAGTGATGCAAAAAGAAAACGGGATCATTGGGAGAAGTCATTGGTACCATAGAACCACCCACCCAGACGTGTCCTCGATTGTGAAACATGGGTTCCCCATCTCCTCCATACCAACCTTCTAGCAGATTTCGGAAACCACTGGTTACATTACGATCATAGGGTGCTGCATCGAAAGGAGTCACCCTTAGCATCGCTTCGATTTCTTCGTGAGTTGGTAATGACTCAGCGATCGGACTATCTCCAAGTGATCGAATCAATGGTCCTCCTGGGTTGCCGTTCATATCAACAGTGTCCCATTCGCCAGCACGAAAAGGGCCCGACATAACGACGTGCCCATCGAAGGATCTACCTCCAGGTCCTAAAAAGTCATCCGCCCACATTCGATAGTCTTCGGGATTGGTCAACGCTGCATTTTCACCCCAGTGCCAGTAAGGTATAGCTAGATTTGGATCACCAGATATTTCTTGCAGCTCTTGTTCCAATTCCAATAGCAGTTGTCGATGCCACGGCAAAAAAGCAGCACAACGATGAATATTAGACATGACAGCACGCGCGTGTTGTAAGACATATAGATCGTAACGTCCTCTTCGCTTCAGTTCTTTTAGTGCAGATACAAAAGTCTCAATTTCTTGTTGAGTGAGTTGAGAGGCATTTTTTCTAATCGCCATTTTTAATCTTGTTTAAGTTTTGATATTGAAATCAGGAGATCGTCAAACTAGTTAGCATCAAAAGCAACATTGGGTAAATGATCGATAATGTATTTTGCTAAATCAATAAGGTTTTCAAAGTCTTGATATGGTATATAATCAGAATGGTAATGACCGTTTTTTAAAACAGAATAAACCACTAGGTGGTTGTCGATTTGTAGCTTTGCAAGATGGTTTTCTTCTTCGACAAGGACAATAGTATGATCGTTGTAAGATTCGGCTGTACGTGCCATGAAGTGATTTTTTGGTTAATTTTCTAAGGTAGTCTGTTAATCAAACTTAACAAATACGATGCATATGACCTAATTTTGATTAGTCTGAAATTAAATATTACCTTTTCACGAAAGTTAATTTAGTTCTTTACAGCTAAACCGGGCGTGAAAACGATTATTTTTAGTACTCATTTAGCGTAAAACAAAAAAAGAGAACCTGTTAAAAACAGATTCCCTTATTCAAATGACTGCTTGTTTTCACAAAAAGTCATTTCCGGTTTATAGCATATAAAATCAGAATTCTATAGGGCTGTTAGCCTAGGCGTAGCCACTAAGAGGCTAGTAACAATTAATTACTTTCAATGGCATCAACTTTTGCTTTTCGCTTTTCCTTATTTTTCTTTCCTTTCTTTCCTTTCTTCATCTTACGCTTATCTTTCTTTCTTTTTGCGATTTGCTCTAGTTTATCCATTTGGTCTACTGACAAAAAGCTACTAAGGTGTGCTTTGTGTTCCGCTCTTAACTCTTGAACTCGTGCTTTCTTTTCTTCTTTTTCTAGATCAGTATTGCGAATATCTTTTACTGCTTGCTTGTGCGCAAGTTGAGCTTCTACAAATCTTACTCTTTGGTCGTCATTCATTTCTACCTTGTCTGCAAGCTTGTTAGCTCGCTTCTCGATCTTTGCTGTTTTGTCGGCCTTGTTTCCTTTATTCGCTCGCATCTCTTGAGCATTCATATTGAAAGATAGAAAGAAAGCGAAAAAAGAAAATGCTAAAAATTTAATTGATTGTTTCATGATAATTTTGATTTTATTCAACTTCAGTTAGTACTTATTTTTTTCGTTCAGGGAATTACAATTATTGTAACTAGCTTCGAAATTGAATTATTAGATAATAATGTTTTTGGGTTGTTACGCATCTATGACTTTGGGAAGTGACTAGGGTTTAATGGAAGGTAGAATTTTAAGAAAATGATAACATTTGGGGTTTTTCTTCCAAAGTTTGCTAAACGTTTTCTTCCCTAATGCTTCCTACTTTTTATTAACTTGACAATTATGTTTTAAACATACAAGAGACATAGGCTGATAGTGCCCGCTGACGATGTACATTAGTAGAGGCCACATAGTTTATTTATTGTTTGCTTGCGCAAAAAATAAATTGTGTACGTGATAAATGTTTTTTTAGGTTGATTCTATAAAGGTCGACTACTCTGGAAGATTCCCATTCCTCCATGGTAGAAGACAATTCTAATTCCCATTCCCACCTATCCTATCGGCTAGGCAAGTTCCCATTAAAAACGCCCGCTATCAGTATTCAAACCAATAGCGGGCGTTCCCTAATAAGTAAAGTTATATCCTAGAACTTCGGGCAATTGACTTTAATTCGATCCTTAGCTGGGTGCACGTAAATCAAGGATAACTCAAGCGCTCCACGTGAATTGTTAGATACTTTTAAATTAGAGGTAGTCACATCATAACTTACGCCTACGTTCCAACTATTGATTTCTAGAATCATGGCAACCGTAGCAGCATCCATTGATATTTTAGAACCTTCTGAATCTTCAATTCCGTCTACTTTATTGGTAATGTGTCCCCAAACTCCAGTTCGGATCGCTACCTCGTTCCAATCATGATTGGTATATCGGAAGTTAGCTCCAACGGTAGTAGATAAAGATGGCCCCTGCCCCATTACTGCCACTGCTGGCAATACACTTAATGATGGGTTGAGCGGAAACTCACCTCCTATATGTCCTACCCAACGCGTGTACAAGGTTTCGTTCTCACCTAAGAAAGATACATCTGGTGAATTTAGATGGCTCATTGCTGCTCCAGCCCAAATACTTGTATTCTCACCAAAGATCGCGTACCACATTAAACCTGCATTAAAATCGAGGTAGACGTTGGTCGTTTCACTTGCTCCACCAATTCCTGGCTCTTCATTATTAAGATTAGTATTTGGTGCAATGATACCGTCATCAAATTGTGCGGAAAACCAATATTGATCCCAATCAACAGAATTTTGACCAGCACCAAATTGACCACCAAAAATTAGGTATTGATCATTTGGAGTATACCGTCCGCCAGACAGTTGTTTCATATAAGAAAGATTCAAGTAGCCTCGGTCGGTAGTAAAAGCACCAACACCTGCCTCATCGTGAATCGCACTTACTCCGACTCCCATATAGTCGTCACCAACTATTTTGAATCGCATGTCAAAAGCAGTTCCTATTGTTCTAAATGGGTCGTTGCCCAAAATACTTGCGTATTGTTCGCGGTAGTTTGCGTTGACACGAAAGCGTCCTTCAAAAACTCCTGTCATCGCTGGATTCAACTGCAAAGGCGCTGCATAAAATTGCGAAAACCTCGGGTCTTGAGCCTTCGCATCCTGCGTCATTCCCATAAGGAAAAACAAAAACGCGAAATAAGGTAGTGTACTTTTAAAATTCATATGATTTGTTTTATTCTAGGTTTATAGCCAAATCAGTAATAAAGATAGCTACAAATAGTGTTTGTCGTTCTGTTTTTAATTAAAGTGCTTAATATTAGACTTTATTCCAAAATATCTTGTATGCACGAATGCACTTCTTTTTTACCTGCTTTTCGTTAAAAAATAGAACCGTAGCTGCTGCTATGCTTAGATTTTTTGCCTTAATCAGATAAAAAATAAGCACATTTTGCTCTACAACAAATTTTAGAATAAAGTCTATTTTACATTCAGTAATCAAATCTTATCTCAACAAGGTAGTTTGACCTTTAAAAATTTCTGAATAACCATCAATGAATGTTGCTTCCAAATACCACACATAAACACCCGATTGCATTGATTGTCCTCTAAAGGTTCCATCCCAACCGGTAACAGGGTCACCGACCATAAAGTCTCTTCCTTCATAAACCATCTCTCCCCAACGGTCATAAATTCTAAATACATTTACTTCAACGTCTTTACGTCCATGTACTAATAACACATCATTTGCATTATCGCCATTTGGTGTAAATGCAGTTGCCACAAAAACCGGACGTTTCTTTTCTACAAAGATTGTAATATCATCTTCTGCCTGACAACCATTTTCATCAATCACATAAACTTCATACGTGACTGTATTCAAAGTAATCGATTGAGGAGAAGCACAGTTCTCTGTTGAATCAGGACAGAACAAAGTTCCAGCATATGGTGAAGACCAACTTACATCAACATTACCTACCGCATTCGTAGTTGTCACTGAAAGAATGGTCGTCTCTCCAAGGCCTATTGTAATATCTTCTCCAGCATCCACTTCAAGGGCTGGTGGCCCATCAACTGAGGCTGTTGAACTCCAGGTACAACCATTCGCATCTAAAATAGTAACCTCATAGGTTCCTGCTTGCAAACCAACGACATTACTAATTCCATTAAATTCACTTTCATCAAAACTATATTGATAAGGCAAAGCACCTCCTTCCGCTGTTATTAGTACAGATCCATCTTGATCTCCAAAACAAGTCACATCTTCACTCGAAAATGAAGCACTCATCTGTTCTGGCTGGGTAATAGCAACGTCAGTAATTAATGCACAGTTATTAGCATCTGTCAGGGTAACATTATAGGTACCTGTTTCAAGACCTACTAAATCAGCGGATGTCATTCCATTTGACCAATCATAGTTGTAAACAGGCGTACCTCCACTTGTTGTAGTCGTAATTGTTCCGATAGTGTCACCAGAGCATAAGTTGTTGCTTGTCGCAAATGAGATATCCAATGGCGTTGGCTCTTCTACCACAATACTTCCTTGAGTGGAACAACCAACAGAGTCAGTTATAATCACATCGTATAAACCGGCGCTCAAACCAGTCGCAGTTTCAGTGGATTGATTCCCAGTGCTTGCATCCCACTCATAAGAAATCGGCAAGCTCACACTTCCTACATTTGTAATTTCAATCAAACCATCTGCCGAACCAGCACAAAGTGCATCTGTTACTTGGTAATCAAAATCTAGTTCAGCTGGTTGATCCAAAAACGTTTCTGATATGGAAGAACATCCTTGCGCATCCGTAACCGTTACGGTATAAAATTGATCTCCTGCAATATTGTCAATATAAGCAGTGGTCTGGACAGGTGTTGTGTTCCAAACGAAATTGTAATTAGCAGGATTGCCTCCTCCTACTCCACCACTTATGATATTAACGCCTAGTTGACCGTTGGCTTGACCAAAACAAATTGGTTCTACAAAGGCAACACTGATCATTACTTCATCCAATTCTTCAATACTAATTATTTCTTCAGCCGTACATCCCAAGGCGTCGGTAACTGAAACAGTGTAATCAATAGAATCTAAGGCAACTGCAGCGTCTGTAGTGTTTCCGTTACTCCATTCATACGTATAGCCAATTGTTCCACCAGTTGCAGTAACTAAGGCTTCCCCTTGATTCTCTCCAAAGCAACCAATTTGTGTTTGATCTACTGTAAGACTTAATCCAGTCGCTGGTTCTGATAAAGAGACAGTTGCTAATGCAGAACAACCATTACCATCTGTGACCGTCACGCCATAAAATCCAGCGCTAAGATCTGTTGCCGTTCCAGTAGACTGAAAATCACTCCACATATAGTTATAAGGCATGGTACCTCCAGATGGCGTTACCGTTGCCGAACCATTCGTTCCTTCAAAACAAGTTACATCAACTGTTGCAGTTGAAATTGTTAGTGTGTCTGGTTGCGTGACTACAATCGTGGCAACTTCAATGCAACCACTCGTGTCGGTTACTGTGACCATATAAGTATCGGCAGACAAGAAGACTGCTGGATTTTGAAATTGAGCATTCGCATCACTCCAAGCATAAGTATAAGTTCCAGGGCCAGAACCGCCGGATACATCTACAAATGCCTGACCATCGTTTTCACCATAACAAGAAACAGGCGTTTCAGTAGCCGCGTTAATCACTAGTGGATCAGGTGACAATATATCGATACAGGCATTGGCTGAACAACCGTTATTATCTATTACCGTTACGCAGTAATTACCCGGCGTTAATCCTGTTGCATTAGCTGTTGTTTGAGAACCAGTATTGGTATCCCATTGATAATCGAAAGAAGTTCCTGTACCTCCTGAGGCTACTGCTAGTGCGCTACCATCGTTCGTGTTGGCACAAGAAGTCATGTTACTTGTCAAATTCACCGCAACTGCTGGAGGTATTCCTACCAAAATATTATCAGTTGTAGAACAACCGTTGGCATCTGTTACTGTAACGCCAATATTACCGGATACCAAACCTGTAGCAGTTGTTGTTGTTTGTCCATTTTCCCAAAGGAAATCATATGGACTACTACCTCCTGAAGGTGTAATGGTTGCTGTACCTTCATTTGATCCGATACAAAATGGTGTAGTAGAAACAGGATTCGACAAAGCAATTGAAACAGGACTTTCTACGTCAAAACATTCAGTGCTCGTACAAGCGTTTTCATCCGTTACGGTTACACAATAGTTACCAGCTAAAAGCCCTGAAATATTTTGGTCAGTGGAAGAGAACGAAGCAGGTCCACTCCAATTAAATGTGGCTTGACCGACACCACCTATATAATCTAAATTCATCAACCCGTCGCTAGCTCCAAAGCAACTTACAGAATCAGCCGTAAGTGTTATTAAAATTGGAGCAGGTTCGAGTACATCAATTTGCAATATTTCTTCACACAGATTTGCATCAAATATAGTCACCTCATAAGAACCTACCGCTAGGTTAGATGCAGTTGCAGTTGACTGACCATTATCCCATAAATAAGTATAAGGTGCTACTCCTCCGATTGGGTTTGCAGTAGCTGTTCCGTCAGAACCACTATTACAATCAACAGAGTCTTGAACAATTGTACTTGCTAGTTGAGTTGGTTCATCAATATTTGCAATAGCAACAATCGAACAACCATTGGCGTCAGATGCAGTTACTGTGTAAGCACCAACGGATAAATCTAAAAGTGTTGGATCTGATGTAGCTGGAATGGTATTCCAAATATAGTTAAAGCCTCCTGTACCACCAGTTGCAGTTGCTGTAGCTTCTCCATCAGTCAAACCAAAACAAGTGATCGAATCAATCTGTAGATCTATCATGATGGTATCCGGTGATGGCAATAAGAAACTAATTGTATCGGTACATCCTGCGGCATCTATCGCAATAACAGAATGTAAACCAGGAGCGAGTAAGGTTATATTTGATCCAGTAGCTGGCCCTGTTCCGTCAAGGAAATACTGCACAGGTAAGGCTGCCCCAGCAGTGGACATTAGAGCACCACCATCTGCTGTATTGTAACAAGAAGGAGCAGTTGTAAAACTGGTATCCAAAGTCATGGTACAATCGATTAAGCTACATGAACTAGTCGCAATTTCTGGATCACAAGATCCGCCTCCAGTTGTTGCTCTTATCATAACATCAACATTTACACCACTGGGTACGCCAGTGATTAAGTGCGACAAAGCTCCATTAGCAGGAATCCATGTCGTACCACCATCTGTACTAATTTCGTAACCAGATGCTCCAGCAATATCACCCCAAGTAAATAACAACTCACCATCTCCGGCTTGGCCACAGTCAACAGTAGGCGCTGCCAAAGCATCCACAACCATGATATTTAAACTATCTGAAAAAGTACAATTAAATTCATCTGTTGAAGTCACTACATAAGACGTTGTTTGCGTTGCAGCAACTTCAGGGTCTGGACAATTGGAGCAAGACAAGTCTATTGCCGGTGACCATTCATATGAAATGTTATTTTCGTTTTCAAAAGTTATGGTCCAACCTAAGAGTGTACCTCCAAAGCCATTTTGGTCATCAGCAACTTGGAGTGTCCAGCTACCTGCTGTCGGGGTACCATTGAAGTCGGCGAAGTTACCTTCCGGCAAAAAGTCTCCAGTAAAAGGAGCAGTTCCAGCGGTGATAGGAAGTGTTGCAGAAGGTGTAAAACAAGTTTGGGTATAATTATCTCCACCACCGCCGTTGTCACTTGACAAATTAATGATGGTTCCGTTTGGAGCCTCTAGGTAAAGCTCTACATCCGAATCGTATGAATGTAACAGATCCAAACAAACTGAAAGAATCTGTGAGGTTGCATCTACAATTGTTCCCGGATTAATATTGGAAACATTGATAACAGATTCGTAAGGCGCACCTGGAGGATAAACATTGTTATCAAACTCAATATTCTCAAAAGCTTCAAAAGTAACTTCTTGATTACTCAATTGGTTTGGAACTTCTGCATTTAGCATAACGACGTCTCCTGTACAAAGTGTGGTGTCAGTTAATTGCTCTAAAGTCCCATCACAAGAATGACAACTTGGATGTGTTGGAGGTAAAACATCTACTACTACAGTGGTATCGTAAGTACAACCAAAATCATTTTCAACGAAGAAGGTATAGCTGGCAGATCCAGCGTTCATAGGAGCTGCTGCAATGGAATCCTGTGTTTCGAAAAAGATAGAAGGATTATCATTCCAACCCCAGTCAATAATTTCTGGTGTAAAGGTTTCTATATTTGGATATAAATCTGATGCAAAACTGATGCTCCATTCGAAGAGCCAACCATTATCTGATCCCCAGTTATCACAAATTTGAATGGTCCACTCTCC
>CALGLS010000460.1 GCA_937959375.1 uncultured Saprospiraceae bacterium | reverse complement strand
GGTAAATTGATTTAAAACCTGTTGGAGTTGTGAAGGTCAATTTATAAGAACCTGGTCGTAATCCATCAAAAAGATATTGACCATTGGTTCCAGTAGATTCGGTCAATGTTATTGACGAACCGTCACCTGTTGTACCGGTTAAGATAACTTCTACGTTTGCAATACCTGATTCGCCTGCATCTTGGATTCCGTTTCCGTTGGTATCATCCCAAACAAAGTTTCCAATTTCAGCTGGTACATAAAAACCAGCATCGTAAGTCAAATTATTTTCACCACTTTCCAAAATTTCGAAAGTAGTCATGTTTCCGTTTGCTGGATCTGCATTATTATCAGTTGCTTCTGTTCCTTGACTTACGTAAGTGGCTTCATAATCACCTGGCGCTGAGAAAGTCAACTTATAAGAACCTGGTCGAAGATTTTGAAAAAGGTAATCACCGTTAACACCAGTTGATTGAGATAGTGTTAGTTGGCTTCCATTCCCAGTCGTTCCTGTTAAAGTAACTTCTACGAACTGAATACCCGGCTCACCATTATCTTGTATACCATTACCATTCAAATCATTCCAAACAAAATCTCCGATAGATGCTGGCTGAAAAAGACCACCATCTAAGTTTTCGTAAAAATCACCATTAGTAACTGCTACAAAATCAGACATCCCATTTAATGGGTTAATATCAGAATCGTTTGTTTCGTTTCCGACTTCATCTTGATAAGTAATTTCGAATCCACCAGGAACATTGATTGTAATTTTATAAGACCCAGGAGGCAATCCATCAAAGTTGTAATTACCATTGGCGTCAGTAGTTGTCGTTCTGGTAATTTCAGTTCCGTCATCTGCCGTTCCTGTCAAAGTAATGTTAACTCCAGCAACACCCGGCTCCCCTGCATCTTGAATACCATTTCCGTTAAGGTCTTCAAATATCTTATCTCCAATTTTCGCAGGATCTAATAAGGTCACTTGTGAGGTACTAGTACAACCGTTGGCATCGCTCACTAAAACAGTATAAGTTCCAGCTGATAAGTTTGTTGCTGTTTGAGAAGTTTGGAAGGCAGGATCATCCCACTGGTAAGAATAAGGTGCTGTTCCTCCAGCAGGAAATACGATAGCTGATCCATCGTTTCCGCCAAGGGTACTAATATCAACACCTTCATTGTATATTGAAGCAACTTCAGCTGTTGAAGTTACTGCTACCGGCTCCGTTAATGAAACACTAGTTGTTGTTGAACATCCATTCGCATCAGTGATGGTTACATCATATGTTCCAGCAGTAAGGTTTTCTATTTGTTGATTTGTTTGTCCGTTGCTCCAGTTGTACGTGTATGGTGTAACACCTCCAGTAGTTGTTACTAAAGCAATACCATCATTAGCCCCGTTACAACTTACATCTGTTCCATTGTAATTAGAAATAACTTCAGCAGATGATTGAACGGATTCAGGTTGTTCTAAAACAACAGTTGCATCAGCAGTACATCCATTTACGTCTGCAACGATGACGGTGTAAGTTCCTTCCACTAAGTTAACAGCGTTGGGGCCAGTTTGGCCGTTGCTCCAGTTGTACGTATATGCGCCAGTTCCTCCAGCAGCTAATGCCGTAGCAGTTCCATCGTTTTCGCCAAAGCAAGAAATCACAGTACCATTATAATCAGACGTAATGTTTGCCTCAAGTGAAACAGGTAGTGGGTCCGCTAAAGTTACTGAGCGAACTACTGAACAGTTATTAACATCCGTAACGGTAACAGTATATGTTCCAGCAGTAAGGCCAGAAGCATTTTGAGTTGTTTCACCATTGCTCCATTCGTAAGTATATGGGGCCGTACCTTCTGAAGCAGTGACAGAAGCAAGTCCATCATTTTCGCCAGTACAAGAAATTTGAGCACCATTGTAATCAGAGAAAACAACAGTGGTTGCATCCAATTGCGTGGGTTGTGTTAAGGTTACAGAACCTGGTTGACCACAGCCATTTGCATCGTAAACGGTAACCAAGTAAGTTCCAACAGAGAGGTTTGAAGCCGTTGCAGAAGTTTGGAAATTCGCAGCAGCATCCCATTGATAGGTGTAAGGAGCTACTCCCCCATTTCCACTTGCAGTAGCTGCACCATCTGATGCGCCGAAACAAGAAATTTGTTGTCCGTTATAGTTTGAACTAACGACTACGTCGATGTTAACTGTTGTTGGTTCTGACAAAGAAACTGCAGCAGTTGTAGAACAATTGTTAGCGTCAGTAATTGTTACTGTATAATTCCCAGGAGCGAGATTATCTACTTGTTGCGTGTTGGCTCCGTTGCTCCAACTATATGAAAAAGGTGTAACCCCTCCAGTTGTGCTTACTAGTACGATTCCGTCGTTGGCGCCAGCACAAGAAATATCTTGTCCGCTATAATCAGAAATTACGTTTGCTTCTGATTGTAGTGGTTCTGGATCTTCGAGTACGACAGTGGCTTCGGCGGTACAACCGTTTATATCAGCGGCGATGACGGTATATGAACCTTCGGTAAGACCAGATTGATTGGCACCGGTTTGACCTGTGTTCCATGTATATGAGTAGGCACCAGTACCTCCGGTTGCAGAAGCAGAGATAGCTCCGTCAGCAAGACCATTACAGGAAATAGCTGCGCCGTTGTAATTTGAAGTAATACTAACAGAAACACCAACAACTACAGGATCAGTTAAGGTAACTGAGCGAGTAACTGAACAATTTTTATCATCTGTTATTGTTACGGTGTAAGTACCCGCGTTAAGTCCGTTGATGGTTGCAGTAGTTTGGTTGTTGCTCCAAAGATATTCATAAGGAGGTGTACCGAGTGCAGCGTTAGCGATAGCAGAACCATCGTTTCCATTTACGCAGCTGATATCTGCTCCATTATAATTAGAAGACACCTGTGCCGATCCGTCGACGTCAGGTGTTACATCAATATAAATACAATTACTTTCGATCCATTCAGAGCAATTCTCTCTTCGAGTACATCGTACGAACCATGTTGGTTCAGAGAGTGGTCCTGGATCATATGAAGGGCCTGTGGCACCAGGAATTGAATAGGTTAAATCATCTGGACATTCTTCTGTATAAGATAGCCATTGATATTCGAGGTTTCCGGAGCCTCCATTTGGAGAAGTAATGTTAACTAGCTCGGAAGGGTCTCCAGGAATTCCGCAAATGGTTTGGCCATAACCGATGGTACCTCCACCGTCAACGTTATCACATGTATTTGGTGAGCAACCTGTTAGTATTCCGTTGAAGTCACCGTTTCCATTCCAGTTGGTTCCATCGATATTAAACCAACCTGAGATACCGAATTCACAATTTTTGAGGTTTGCTCCATCACCGACCTGAAAGCCTTTACTCATGTTAGAAGGCCGATGAGTGATAGTTAAAGTTTGACCAGCATTACATCCTTGTCCGGTCATATAACTATTGGCATCATCTACTTCATAGTAGTACCAAGATTCGTGTAAATCACAATCAGTGTTTGTTTCGTATGTTCTTCCAAGACCGCTCCATTGTGCCCAGTCTCTTTTTGCTTTTAGGTTAACTGTAAAATTCCATCCACAATTAGCATCTGTAATATCAACTACAGATCCTGTTAGGACAGCAGTAAGGTCATCGAATTCTGTGAAGCTTGAAGAACCATCAACTGTATATCTTGTAACCACTCCATTAGCGCTATTTTCCATCCAAACCAAGCGCTCAGCTGGATCTCCTGAAACTGGAGTTCCATAATCTTCAAGGCTACATTGACTTGGTGTATTGATTACAAGTTTTGAAACAGTATTGGACTCGCCATCATAGGTAGGACATCCAGACCGACGGGCACAACGCAAAAAGTGTGTTGTTGTACCAATAGTACCAGGGTCATAGGAAGGCGCATTGATATTAGGAATAGGAATCCAAGAAGGGCTACCTATAGCGGGAGGTGTATCTCCGTATGCTTTAAGCCACAAGTATTCAATGGTACTAGAACCTCCAGAAGGGAGAGTACCGTTATTGATTATTCCTGGATTGTAATATCCTTCTTGAGTTTCATCTCCATTGATAGCGCCACCACTGGTAACGTTGTCACAATCATCTGTAAGAGAATTGTGCTCTAAGAAGAATGAAGAAAAAGTAAAACCTAAGATAATCAATGAAAGACAGCCTAGCAGCTTATAGAAAGCTGAGAATTTTCCATTGATAGACGATCCGAAATTAGAATGTCGAATTACCCCCATAGTAAGTATTGGTTTTAAAAAATTGTATTGTAAAATTCGTTGTCACAAATTTATCAAATGTGACCTTGTTCGTTTCAAAAAAAGATTCGTAAGCGTAAATGCTGCAAAAATCCAGCCACTGTAGCTATAAGAATCGTATAACTTTCTTGCAAAACTGCTTATAACTCCCTCAAAATCAACTATATAAATAATTAACTTTATATATAAAGAAGTAGTAACCAAGTAACACGATTGATAATTGCCTATTACTAAAGGCTTGTATTGATCAATCAAAGCAAGCTCAAAAAAATATACATTTAATTTAAAACAATACTTAGGATTACCATATGTGTTGTTTTAAAAGGGAAAAATCGATAAAACGGTTCTTTGAAAGTTTGAACCAAACATTAAAAAAAATGTCACAAATCGATTTAAGTGATGGAGGGTTATTGTTAAAATGAAGTAGTAATCAAATCAACCATTCATTTGCTTATAGAAGAGTCAAGTCTATCTACTTTTTAGTATAAATGTTAGCGTTTGGATTATAGCGATCATCAAATAAAAAGACCGAACTAAACTAAAATAGGGAGGAGAAAAAATTTACAATTTAAGTGATATAGAGAAAGGGTATTCCTCTTCATTCACTTTTGCACAAACAAAGATAACAAATTTGAAGGTCACAGTAAAGCTGTAACTGTTGTTGCTCGATAAGGTTTTTTATATAGAGGAAGCTAAATTAAATATGATTTTAGGCCAACTAAAAGTGTCTCACTCAATTATGTAAACACATATTTAATAATCTGTTTGAAAAAATAAATGAAATAATTATACACTTGATAAGTAATTAATATACTTCTACTTATACTAAAATCAAAATCAAACGAATCACAAATCATTCAAAAACAAACCAACAAACATCTAAAAATCAAGCACTTAACTAAAAACAACTCACAAAACCTATGGAACTTTAGCACATTTGTGTACTGTTTTATCCAATTTAAAAGCCTCATATTTGTTTCATAACCGCTTATCCTATTTCTTTAACTCACTAAAATTGGACTCTATGGAAACCACAACTAAAATCTCTTTCCTCGAACAATTTCCTCTCTTTGACTGCCTAAGTTCTGTAGAGAAAATCTCACTTGAAAAGTATGTAGATTACCGAGTTAAACGTAAGTACTCTTACGTATACCTTCCTGACGAACCATCGCAAACTTTGTTCTTTTTGGTAAAAGGAACTGTAAAAATTGGTACACACTCCAATGATGGACGTGAAATTATCAAAGCAATCTTACATCCTACAGCAATGTTAGGAGAGCTTGGCCTTGTAGGTGAAAAACACCGTCAAGACTTCGCTCGAGTAATGAATGAAGAAGTACACTTAATCGCCATAAAGGTTGATGACTTCCAAAAACTAATGGAATCCAACCACATGCTTTGCCTCAAAGTTATTTCTCTTTTGGGCAAACGCCTCCGAACTGCAGAAAACAGATTAGAGTCACTAATCTTTAAGGATGCACGTACGAGGATTGTTGATTTTATTAAAGATAGTGCAAGTAAGCGTGGAAGAAGAGTTGGATATGAAATGCTTTTGAAGCATTCATTAACACAGCAAGATATTGCTAATTTAACAGGTACTTCTCGCCAAACAGTAACTTCAGTACTAAATGAATTAAGAAAAGCTGACCTGATCTACTTCAATAGAAGAAGCATTCTGATCAGAGATATGGCAAAACTAGCCTAAGCGTATGCTTAAATTTTAACTTCCTGAAAAATAGAATTTTGGAACCTGACTTCAAATCAACTCAGTCGTTTAGCTCACTAAACTTCTTCTTCGATTTATGGTCAGAAACACCAAACTACTGATTTTCAATTCTTTAAAATTCTAAATATACTCTAAGAAAAAAAGAATAGGATATTATAACAGCGACTTTTATAAATTTACAACACATAAAAAATCCCGAATTGTAGCGGTTACAATTCGGGATTTCTTTTTTGTATCACTTCATACCTCTCTCCATCCATACCTGCAATCGTATTGGGAAATACCGACTGAGCCTCTTCTACTAAAGGTGTCACATCATCATATCGAGAAGAATAGTGTCCTGTTATAAGTTGACCGACCTGAGCTGCTTTTGCAATCATTCCCGCCTGAAGGGCTGTGGTGTGCTTCGTGTATTTCGCTTGCTCTAATTTTTCATGGAGGAAGGTCGTTTCATGATATAGCAAATCTACTTTATTAATGATTGGAATAACCGTTTCGTTATAAAGCGTATCTGAGCAGAAAGCGAATCCGCGCTGCTGCCATGGAGGCAGTACTAAGTCCGTATTAGGAACAATAGAGCCATCCGACAATTTGAGATCCGCACCTTTTTTGATTTCGATAATTTGCTCGACCGATATATTGAGTTCTTTAATTTTTTCTGAACGAATATTAAGTGCTGATGGTTTTTCTCGGAAAAGATAGCCAGAAGTTGGGACTCTATGGATGAGCGGAATATTGTGCACTTCAACTAGGTTGTCTTCAAAGACAAGACTAGAAACAGTAGTATCTACTTCATGAAAATTTAGTGGATAAGAAAGATGACTTCCACTGTGTTTGATTTGCACATCAATCATTTCTTGTAATCCTTTCGGCGAAAAGATATCAAGTGGTTTTTCTCTTCCACCGAGGCTAAAAGAGGTCAACAAACCGATTAGACCAAAAATATGGTCGCCATGTAAATGACTAATAAAAATCTGGTTGATCTTATTTTTTCGAATATTGAATTGACTCAGTCGAACTTGTGTACCCTCACCACAGTCAATGAGGTACAGCTGGCGATCAACCTGAAGAATCTGTGCGGTAGGAAATCTATTAAAGGCAGGAATAGCGGAATTACAACCAAGAATAGTTAATTCAAATTTCATTACTCTTCGCCGTCTGATTCCAATTCCTTCTCAATCTCTCCCATCAGTACGTAGTCGATTGATTCTTGAGGAGTAGGTATAATGGTAAGTACGGTATCTAAGCGAGAAATCTTGATTAGTTTTTTCACATTTTCGTGTGCAACACCAGTTAGAATGAAGGTTCCATCATTTTTCCAGAGTCTCTCAGCTGTCAATATGGCACTTAATCCAGAAGAATCGACAAATTTGACACCTGATAAATCGAGTATTAAATTTTGTACTCCTTTATTTCTTTGAATAACAAACTCAGATTTCAAGTTAGGTGCCATGGTGCTATTAAGAATTTCCTCCTCAATGCTGATCAGTGTATAATTGTCCTGGTTATCAATTGATAATTTCATAATGACTCGTGTAAATTTTAATTTAATCCTTTGAAGTTGCTTGAAAAGACCAACAAAAGCTGGTATCATTAAACGACTGTATGGCAAAGTTAACCATTAATTGCTACAAACATAAATGTTTACAACACAATGATTATTGCCCTAACAAAAGATTAAATGCCTTACAATAATTTATTATAAAAAAATTACATTTATTACTCATTATCAAGCAATTAGTTTAGACAGTTTCCTAGATGAACTTTATTTGTATTATATCGTTTTAAAGAATAGGAAATTCAATAAAAAACTTGCAAAATAAAACAAGATTTTCTTGCTAAAAAGAGTACCAACTTAGACCTAAAACAAAGAAAAATTATAGTTAGCGTATCAACTTAGAAAGAAAGATTAGCTACCATAAAGTAAGTGTGAACTAAAACCTAAAAAATTCCTTCAGCGAAAATCCAATCTAAAACTTTAAACTTTTAAGTAATTTTTAATATAAATGTCAAGGTGTCGTGCGTTAGGTTACTGGCACCATTTTTTCAGTATTGAAGTAATAATTGATACATTTCAAACATTAGCATTATTAATTGTTGTAATCTATAGGAATTTGCCTTATCATTGTTTCTACTGGTTTTTAGATTTTTTTCTTTCGAAAAACCGTTCTTTCACTGGCTTATTTTCTGTTCTAGTTTTAGACACATTTAACACTGCTGAATCAAGCCTTTAATAGTACCAATCATGAATAATCGAAGATTTTCTCCAAAAGTCAAAAAAGTTATTTCCCGAAGCCGAGATGAAGCAATCCGATTGGGCCATGACTTTATCGGTACCGAGCACTTATTGCTAGGTATCATGAAAGAAAAAACAAGTCTTGCTCTTAGAGTATTAGACTCATTAGACGTCAACAAAATTGACCTCAAGCAAAGCATTGAGGAATCAGTAAAGCGTAGCTATTCTCCGAAGGCTGCTCTTAATGTTGGTAACTTACCATTAAATAAACAAGCAGAAAAGGTACTCAAGGTTACTTTCCTTGAAGCCAAGATGCTCCGCAATGATGAAATTTGCCCAGAGCACCTAATGCTTTCTATTTTAAAACATCAGGAAAGCCTTGCTTCTCGTATCCTTCAACGATTTAACGTCACTTATGACGGTTTCAAATCTGAATTGGAATTCGTAAAGCAAGAACAAGATCTTTCTGACCCTGGTGTATTTAACGAAACGCCTAACGATCCGGACGAACCGTTCGAAGAGGAAGACGCGTCTCGCTACCAAAGAAAAGGGAATTCTAAATCAAGAACTCCTGTCCTTGATAACTTTGGTCGTGACATCACTAAACTAGCTGAAGAAGATCGATTGGATCCAATCATTGGTCGTGAGACTGAGATTGAACGTGTGTCTCAAATTTTGAGTCGACGTAAGAAAAACAATCCGATCTTAATTGGTGAACCTGGTGTTGGTAAAACAGCCATTGTTGAAGGCTTGGCTTTGCGTATTAATCAACGTAAAGTATCTCGTACACTTTTCGGCAAACGAATCGTAATGCTTGACTTGGCTGCACTTGTAGCTGGTACCAAGTATCGTGGTCAGTTTGAAGAGCGTATGAAAGCCATTATGACTGAGCTTGAAAAATCAAGAGATGTTATCTTATTTATCGATGAAATTCACACGATAGTAGGTGCAGGTGGCGCAACTGGTTCATTGGATGCATCCAACATTTTCAAACCAGCTCTTGCTAGAGGTGAGTTGCAATGTATCGGTGCTTCTACACTTGACGAATATCGTCAGCACATTGAGAAGGATGGTGCATTAGATCGTCGTTTCCAAAAGGTAGTAGTAGATCCACCTTCTCCGGAAGAGGCAGTAACTATCTTGAAAAACATTAGTGCAAAATACGAAGACTTCCACCACGTAACATACTCTGATGATGCCATCAAAGCTTGTGTTATGTTGAGTGAACGTTATATCAGTGATCGATTTTTACCAGACAAAGCGATTGACGTTTTGGATGAAGTAGGTGCGAGAGTTCACCTCAAAAACATTCATGTGCCTAAGCATATTGAAGAGTTAGAAAAGAAAATCGAAGAACTAAAAGAAAAGAAAAACTCTGCCGTTAAGAATCAACAGTATGAAAAAGCTGCTGATCTTAGAGATGATGAATCAAAATTGATGCGTCAGTTAGAGTTTGCAAAAGTTGAGTGGGACGAAGAGTCTAAGACCAAGCGTTACCCAGTTGACGAAGAAGATATTGCTGAAGTTGTTTCTATGATGACTGGTATTCCAGTAAGAAGAGTAGCACAAAGCGAGAGTAACAAGTTGGTAGGAATGAACGATGATATGAAGAAAGCGATCATCGGACAGGACGAAGCCATCGAGAAAATTACGAAAGCGATTCAGCGTAATCGTGTTGGTTTGAAAGATCCTTCTAAGCCAATTGGTTCGTTTATTTTCTTAGGACCAACCGGTGTTGGTAAAACGGAATTAGCGAAAGCATTAGCTCGTTTTATCTTCGACTCTGAAGACACATTGATCCGAATGGATATGAGTGAGTACATGGAGAAATTCTCTGTGAGTCGCTTGATTGGAGCGCCTCCGGGCTATGTAGGATATGAAGAAGGTGGTCAGTTGACTGAACGAGTTAGACGTAAGCCATACTCTGTAATTCTTTTGGATGAGATTGAAAAAGCGCATCCAGATGTTTACAACATTTTGCTACAGGTACTTGACGATGGTCAATTGACAGATGGGTTGGGTAGAAAAGTAGATTTCAAGAATACGTTGATCATTATGACTTCAAATATTGGTGTACGCCAATTGAAGGATTTCGGTCAAGGAGTTGGATTTGCGACGGAAGCAAGAGTAAATTCTGCAGTAGATGATTCAAAAGCAATTATCCAGAATGCCTTAAAGCGAACGTTCTCACCTGAATTCTTAAATCGTATTGACGATGTGATTGTGTTCAACAGTCTTGGTAAAGAAGAGATCTTTAAGATCATCGATATTACTTTGAGCGATTTGCACAAGCGATTGGATGGTATGGGTTACAGCCTGATACTTTCAGATCCTGCGAAGGACTTCGTTGCGGAGAAAGGGTTTGATCCACAATTTGGAGCAAGACCGTTACACCGTGCGATTCAAAAATACATTGAAGATCCATTAGCTGAATTTATCCTCAACAAAAATCCTGAAGAAGGAAGTGTTTTTGAAGCAGTGATGAATAAAGACAAAGATGGATTGGTTATTTCTCTTTCTAAAGAAAAGAAGTCGGATAAATCTGACGTCAAAGAATCTTAGAATTAGATCATAAACTTCTAGTAAAGTAAAAAGTACATCTGAGTGATCAGGTGTACTTTTTTCGTTATTGGCTGGGATTTTGCGACTTACTTGAGTTGACTAAACCAACAACTCAGACAGGCCAAAAACTATATCCAAAATTAAAGACAAGAGCGTTTTTATGAGCTGTTGCTAAATTAAGAGCGTGCTAAAGCAGCAAAATAGCCTCATTTAAGTGTCGTTTCTTCTTTTTATCCTATAATTTCCCTTTCTTTATACGCTTAAACAAAGCAGCTAATTTCAGAGTTCTTCTAAAAATGAGCTTTTCTATACTATTTAGCAAAGTAAAAGTCGATTTTAGGAATCATTTACGCCTAATCTTGGTTAAACAATTAGACAACTCTAGGAGTTATAAATAACAA
Source organism: uncultured Saprospiraceae bacterium (assembly GCA_937959375.1). GTDB lineage: Bacteria > Bacteroidota > Bacteroidia > Chitinophagales > Saprospiraceae > CALGLS01. The sequence goes on along the minus strand of CALGLS010000460.1, from coordinate 4,930 downwards.
TACTAGTATTCATTTTTTCATTATAACAATTATCATTTGGCAAAAAGAAATAATTATCAGCGAAGAGAACCTAAACCTAGCTTTAGAATCAATCACCAGATCAGAGTACCTGAAGTACGTTTAGTTGGCGACAACTTTGACGAAATCAGTGAAGCCATAGGTCAAAAACTTGAACCAGGTGTTTATAGTACAAGACAAGCGCAAGCAATGGCAAAAGAGGTCGATCTCGACCTTGTAGAAATCTCTCCTAAGGCTGTCCCTCCTGTGTGTCGAATCATCGACTACAAGAAATTCCTCTACATTAAGAAGAAAAAAGACAAGGAAGTTAAATCAAAAGCAGTCAAAACAGTGATCAAAGAAATCCGTTTTGGGCCAAATACGGATGAGCATGATTTTAACTTTAAGCTAAAGCACGCTCAGAAATTTCTTAGCGCTGGGGCTAAAATTAAAGCTTATGTTCACTTTAGAGGTCGAACAATTGTCTTTAAAGATAGAGGAGAATTATTATTGTTAAAACTATTGAAAGAACTAGAAGATATAGGTGCTGCAGAAAATCTTCCTAAAATGGAAGGTCGTCGAATGATTGTAATCATCGCACCTAAGAAGACTCAGAAAAAGAAATCTCCTAAGAAAGAAGTCAACGAAGGATAGGGTACGAGTACCATTTCTTATTGATTACCAGATATTTAGATAGAAATCTAATTAGACTTTTGTCCGAAAACGGAAGTCTTCCCACTATAACAGAGAACCCGATAACGTATGCTACGTTATCGGGTTTTTACGTTAATTGAGGCTTCGAGCTAGGAGGCATTCACCTTCTAAATAAGCTCTCAGCAATTCAAAAAGCCTATCATTCCCTTTTAATCAAATAGAAATTTGATAAAACAGTAGGGAATCCGTATCTTTGCACCCTTGTTAAAGCAAGGGACTATATTTTCACTTCTTTAACTCATTTTTTTCCAATACTAAAAGACATTTTAAGATGCCTAAGATGAAGACGCACTCAAGTGCAAAGAAAAGATTCAAATTAACTGGATCTGGAAAAATCAAAAGAAATAGCGCCTATACTTCTCACATGATGAGAAATAAGAGTAAAAAGGCAAAGCTTAAGTTACGCCACTCATCTATCGTGAGTAAAGGTGACGAAAAGCGAATGAAACTATTACTTTGTATCTAATCGTATAGATACACCAACAAAATTTATTTTTTAACGAGGATGCAGGTCCAAGAATTCCATTGAATCCCTGCATTGTACTAAAAATCATTAAACATGCCTAGATCAGTCAATCATGTAGCGTCTCGACGCAGAAGAAAAAAGATTCTTAAACTTGCAAAAGGTTATTTCGGTGCCCGTAAAAACGTTTATACGGTAGCGAAAAACGCGGTAGAAAAAGCACTTGGTTATGCTTACCGTGACCGTAAGAACAAGAAAAGAGCATTTCGTAGCCTTTGGATCGCACGTATCAACGCTGGTGCTCGTATCCACGGAACTACTTACTCAAGATTAATTCATGGCCTATCTAAAGAAGGTATCGCTATGAACAGAAAAGTACTTGCTGACTTAGCAATGAATCATCCTGCAACTTTCAAAGCAGTGGTTGACTCAGTAAAATAATAAAACAAGTTAATTTCGAAAGGGGAAGCTGATTCTATCAGTTTCCCCTTTTTTTGTGCCCTCTTTCGTGGATGGGACACAGATTGAACGGATAAGGACGGATTTTTTTTGTTTTATCGCGCTCAAGATTCTTTAGCTAAGTTTACGATAGCGGGGGACTCACGTCCTACGAAAAAAATCCGTGTAAATCAGTTAGATCCGTTCAATCCGTCTCCCATCCTCTCGTCAAAAACTAAAATCCAAAGCAAAATTTACTGTAGTATTATCCCAAAAACCAGGGAAAGCATAAGGACCATAGCGATGATAAACACCCGCACCCAATCCAATATAAGCGACATTCAAATAGGGAATCCGTATAATATCCCCTACCCTAATCCCACTTTCTAAAAACCCTCTTTCCATCGTCTTTACGTCTATCCCCACATGAGTATTTGGAGATTTGAGTTCGCCAATTCCCATGTTGTGGATTAGCGCTAAACGGGGCTGAAATTTCTTGGTGCGAAGCAAAAGACTTTTGAAATCATGGCGAAAAAAGAAATGAACAAAACGATTGGATAAAAATTCATAAGGACGCATCGTTTGGAATGTATTCGTAATCACCTCTAACCAAGAATCATTACTAAAGGTATTGCTGGTAAACAAACGATTGTAAGGCAAAGTCCCTTCAACCATACCCGCTTCAATTCGATACGTACTGTTGCCAAACCTTCGAAGTAGAAAAGAATGATCCAAAGTCACAGAGAATCGATCATACTTGTAATTCCCATCTAGCAGATTATCAAATCCTTTTTCATAACCAAAAGACAAAATGGGGAAAGACGTTTTTTGGGCAACCCGAGATCCTAAAACCTGCATGGTTTGTTCTCCATAAGCATAGCGGAGGTTGAATTCTAAAGTGGTATAATCAAATTCATTGAGCAAAATATCATCTGTGGTAAAACCATATTCAAAACCGGATTCCCACCTACTCTGACTCATCCCTATTTCCGCATCGAAAAACGAAAAAGGATGTGCGTTGATGCTTAGGCGTTTTTGTTCAACCTTGCTCATGCGATTGGCATATAGGCGAGTACTAAAAAGTTCTCCAAATGAATTAGACATTATCGCAGGTTCCTTTAAATCCTTTGAATAAGCAGCGCGAAATGTCAAACGATCATCATCCAGTAAATTAAAATTTAGCGCGCCACCATATTTCCAAGCTTTATCTTTTATCCCATATCCACTATAGGCTTCTATATTAAAATACTTTGAAAGTTTGTCATTTGTTCCCAAACCAAATCCAAATCGCACCTCTTCATATTCATTGAATCGAAGGATGTGATCCAAGAGTAAATCAACTTTTCCAATCGGATAACGACCAGTGGATAAAGCTTCCGTCAATTTCAATAATGAATCAAATTTCTTTTTAACTCCAAGGCTATCTACAAATACATAGGTTGCCTTTTCTTTCTCCGTCAAGGGCTCATGCCTCAATGTTGTCCAAACAGAATCGGATTGCGTAAATGCATCATCACTGATAGACATGGCATCTCTTTGAAATGTTTTTCTATTGAGATCGGGGTTGATTAAAACGGAATCGATATAGCTTCGCCCTGAAATAGATACGCCAACATATTTAGAAGGATAGTTGGTAACGATTAATTCGAAATTAAGTGCTTTGGGAAACCATTGTTGGTTATCCACAAACTGATATTGTTGTTCAATTTTTAGATCAATAAAAGCAGGGTTTGCGGGTTGTGCAATGACATTTTGGATAGCGTAAGTATTAGAATGAATGTAGAGCACACCTTTGAGTCCGTCAAAGTTTTTCTTTTTTCTAGGTTTAAAACTCAGTACATAAATACTATCCTGTGCCTGATAAAGTGTATCCTCAATGTTGAAATAATAAGCCTTAGTACTTCCTGGACTAATTGGGTTTAAATAATCCTTATCCAAAATTTCTAAATGATCTTGGTAAAAAGAAAACGGTTGTACAGCATTTGCCAAAACGGCAAAAGAAGGCGTTTTAAATCCTGAAACTCGATTGTGTGTAATCGTTTCATGAATCGTTTTTGGTGCCATAAATTGACGATCCGTTATTGACTCCATGATAAACATATGCTTTCTTTCTAGCGAAGCATCCACCTTCTTTAATTTCTTCTCTTGCTTTTCATGGTATCTCTTGAGCAGTTTTTTTCGCTTCTCTTCCCTTGTTTTATTTTTCGTTTGATACTCAGCAATGGCTTCTTTATTCGTTTTCAAATCAAAGATCATTTTGTTGTATGTTTGACAACGATAAGCGCTCATCTTTTCTGGATTGTTGTGATCGCGCATACGGACAACTCTTCGAATAATTCGATGAGCAGGATTCTCACCTGCTATGATTTCTATTGCATCAATATTAACTGCTGAAGGTTTTAATTTTATAATTAGAATATCCTCTCTATCCTTTGCATCAAGCGTATAATATAGTGTTTCGTACCCTACATAACTGAACCGTAATTGCTCAATAGCTCCAACATTCCGAATAGAGAACGTCCCATCAATGGTAGTCGTCAAACCATTGCTTGCATTGTTGTTGATTAGGATATTGACAAAAGGTAGTGGCTCATCGTTTTGGTCCGTTACTAGCCCATTTAGAGGAGATTGTGCATTAAGATTAAGTAGGCAGAAGAATAGAAAGGCAAATACCAGTATTTTATGCAAAATAGAGCGGTTTAAGTTAAATGCTTGGATTATAATTAAAGAACTAGAAAACCTTTTAATTATTTTCCTTAATACTATGAAGTTGTGTTTAGCAAACGCCATTTGTATTTGCTTTCCCTGTAAAATTCATTTAATCCATTAAATATTAAATTCATACGCAAATCAACTACATTTTAGCCATTTGGGCATAAAATCTGCCTATTTATATCCCTTAGACCTTGTAAATTAGTTAATTTTACTATTCCTGCGGTAAAACCGCAAATAGGAACGTAAATGAAAATTAAAACCTGTCTAGTCTCGAAATATAAGATTTAGCATGCGCAACGATATAATTTTCGGTATTGTTAAGATGCAAACCTTTTCCTTTTATCTGACGTTAAACAGGTTTCAGACAAAAAAATAATGTAGCACAGAAGTTTTATAAACTTCATAAAGAATAGCAGATAGCATGAATAAATACCTTTGTATACACGGCCATTATTATCAACCTCCTCGTGAAAATGCTTGGTTGGAAATCGTTGAATTACAAGATTCAGCACAGCCTTTCCATGACTGGAATGAACGCATCAACTTTGAATGCTACGCACCTAATCGTGCCGCTCGTATTCTTGATGATGTTGGAAATATTAT
>CALGLS010000459.1 GCA_937959375.1 uncultured Saprospiraceae bacterium | reverse complement strand
ATTTTTTGTTGAAAATGTTTTTCAGTTTAATGGACTGGGACAGGTGACGGTGAATGCTTTGCTTACTTATGATATTCCGGTTGTGTTGGGTTCTGTTTTGTTTACAGCAACTGTCTTTATTTTGGTGAATATTTTGGTCGATTTGGTTTATGTGTTTATTGATCCTCGTGTGCGCGTGGATTAAAAAATCAAAATTGGAGTTAGTGTTTTTCTTTCCTTTGAAGGATGTCTTTTTTAATTTTGATGCTTAGTTATGTGATTTTAAAACTTAACAAACGACCGACTACTCACTACTTCTGAAGTCTCAACTCGTAAGTGATAAATTCCTTTTGTCAATTTACTAATATCGATTTGTTCATTTACCATTTTATCATTGAACGATTCTTGTTGAATTAGTTTCCCCATAGCATTAAACAATGAAACTTGTATTGGTTCATTTTGATCTCTTTGCATTGAAAAGTTTAGATAATCAAAAGCAGGATTTGGACTCAAGTCAAAAGATATGGACTTACTGACTTTGTCAATTGATGATGTAATAGGCGTTCCGATACTAAACGTTGGTTCAATTAAATAAAAGTCAGCATCGTTTGTTTGACTTTCAACATAAACGGCCTGCGTTTTAAAAACCATACTGTCGAAATCTATAAGGTCTGACAAACTACTTGCGTCCTGCAAAGCTTGAAAACGAAGTTCATAAAGCGTCGTATCATCTTGAATCTCTTCTAGAAAAATATTTACACCCAACATACGCAATAAGCCCTCATCGACTGTTTCTTGATTGGCAGATGCTTGAACTATTTGAATTAAACATTCTTGACTAGTAAAGTTGAGAAAACTAGTGTCCCAAGTAATGGCGTATTGCCAACCCATTACTCCTCCAAGATCTCTTGCCATTATTGGGATAACCACTTCTTCGTTTGCACTGATGCTCGTCTCAGGAATATAAAATAATGGTTGTGGCGCAGTAGGCGGTGGCGGAAGGTGGTCTTCCTCAAAGGCAACATCACCAGATTTGATTCCATATAGATTGAGATTGGTCGTATCACTGCTAAGGTTAATCAAGTTTATTCCTGTTTCTACATCAACCAGATTAACAATCAAGTCTACAGCAGTGTCAAAAAATCGCCAAGGATGGTCTTCCGCATAATATTCAAGTGCTGGATTTTCAATATTTAAAATTGCATTGACCAGTCCGTAGTAATCAGTACCAGAGTAATTACCAAACTGATCAAAGTCATATGCGATCCATTGCGGACTTGTATAATCAAGTATTTCTAAAATCATATATCTTGCATAAGTCGCATCTAACACGGTTAACTCTTCAAATAGGGGACTATAGTAGTTGGCATTGATTTGATAGTTTTCGCCAGGTATTAAGTTTGAAAATTGATAGAACCCATTTTGATCAGTGAGTGTAGAATCGCCATTTGAGCAGCTTACATTGACATTTGACATCGGCGTTCCATTATGTCGAATAACCTGTCCAGAAATATTTAGATTTTGTGCGTAAGCAAAATTGATAAAAAGAAGAAAGAATAGACTGGTAGTGAAATGGATTTTTTTCATGGGAACAGTTTTACTATTTAGTTGAGAATAGCTATAATGATGGAGAGCCTAACAATGATACAAAATAATTTTGGGAAATTGATTAGGGAATGAGTGTATCAACTCAAAACTGAAGCGATCAATTACTATAGTATCGAATTATAAATCACTAAGATTTACTAAATAATAGCTTAAGCAAAACAGCAATAAACAACAAATTTGTCGTTCTCTGCCACCACATCAACTCGTGAAAATAAAGGTTCCAAATGGACGCGATAATTCAAATGCCGATTCGCAACTAATTGAAAACTTCCACCTACTTTTAGACATCTTGCACATTCTTTAAACAACCGAATGGGGACTTGTATGTTGATCTCATATTCAAAATGAAAAGGCGGATTGGATACAATCAAATCAAAAGCATCATCCTCAAAACTTGACAGGTCATTATCGAAATGGTGGTGTATGTTCGAACCCTGAACATTCAATTTCGCAGAGGCGACTGCCAAAAAAGAATCATCCAATAAGTTTATTTCTGAATTAGGCAATTGCTTGGAAATTTCATTTCCGATAATGCCATTACCTGAGGCCAGGTCCAATACACGTAAGTCCGTTTGCTCTAACTGAAGGTGCTCCAAAAAGTACTGTGTCGCATAGTCGATATGATCTCCAGAAAACACACCTCCATACTGGCGATAAATTTGATCCTTGTATGCTAATTCCTTTATTAATGAATGTTTATCCGTTTTTTTCTTTTTTGTCAAAATCAGTAACCTAGCTTTTTTCAAGGCCCTACTTTGTTCAACTTCTTCAAAGTATTCACTCGCCACTTCTAATAATCTAGGACTAAAGTGTCGAGTCATAAAGGAACAAACCACAGCAACATCATCAGTAGAATAATACGTAATATGCGCTAAGAAAACTTGAAAGAGTGCGATTGATTTTGGAATCTTAAGCAAAGCGAAATCCATTTGCTGTTCTATCGGTTCAAGTGGATTAGAGAAACTAAGCGCTGGAAGTTGATTTGTTTCCAAGTTGTTGCGAATAGCTTTCTCTTGACTCTTTTGACTGCGAATAATAGTTGGACTAAAAGAATGGAGATGGCAAGTTAGGAATCCGAAACGATCGTTATAAATAACAAGTTGATTAATTTCTTTTTCTATCGAGGTAAAATGCTGCAAAAGGTATTCATCTGCGGCACTCCAAGGGCGAAGCGATCTATCTTTGGATAAATCATTTCGCTCAATCTTGTATTGTTTCTCTTTACGATCCATGTTTAATTTTTAGACGAATCAAAAGCTATGCAATTGACGTGGTAAATCTACACTTAATAATTGAAGTTGTTTAAAAAGTTTCTTCAAGTTTGTAGATAAGCCACTGAACGCCAATTCTTGTCTTTGCACACAGGCAAAGTTCAGATATTGACCTTTTTAGTCACAAAGTAGGAGGGAAGT
>CALGLS010000458.1 GCA_937959375.1 uncultured Saprospiraceae bacterium | reverse complement strand
CCCAAGTTTCTCCAAGGCCTCTTTCAAAATCTTAATTTTCGCTTGTGTGTCAGAAATCTTTTTACGTTCTTTCTCAACTACAGCAGCAGGAGCATTACTTACAAAACGTTCGTTACTCAATTTCTTTGTAATCGATTGCTCAAGGCCTTCCATGTAGTTTAATTCCTTAGTCAATCGCTCGCGCTCAGCTGCCACGTCGATGGTTTTGTTTTCCATTTCAATGAAATACTTTTCTGTTCCGGCAAGGAAAGAAACGGAATTGGCAACTTCATCTTTTGTAAAAGCTAGCTCAGAAAGATTCCCTCTTTTTTGTACCATCTCTGTCAAACCTTCTAGTTTAAATAGAGTGGTAGCGCTAGGACTTTCTTCAACAAAAACCTTAATGGCATCTTTCATTTTAATGCCGTTTTGAGTACGCGTATCACGCAACTTAGTGATGAGTACCAGTGCTGAGTCAACTTGCTTTATCAAGGTCGCATCAAATGCAGTTAGAGGAGCAGCAGGACTGATAACACAATCTTCACCAGCAGCGCGATCTTTTATTTGGTGCCAAATCTCTTCCGTAACAAATGGCATAAATGGATGCAAGGCAGTCATCAAACGTTCAAAGTTATGAATCGTTTTATCGTAAGTTGCACGATCAATTGGCTCACCATAAACTGGCTTTACCATTTCCAAATACTGAGAACAGAAGTCGCCCCAAATGAAATTATATAAAGACATCAAGGCTTCTGATAATCGGAAGGTCTTGATACTTTCTTCTACTTCACTCATGGTTTGGTTGAACTTGTGGTCAAACCAATTGACTGCCAAAGCGTTGATCTTTGCTGCAGCGTCGTTTACGGGTTGATCAACAATCTCCCAACCTTTTAATAGACGAAGGGCGTTCCACATTTTGTTGCAGAAATTAAGACCTTGTCCACAAAGCTTACTTTCGTTGAGTGCTTTACCTGTTTCAGGATCGATCGGTGCATCAAAAATAATATCATTACCAGCCGCACCAGATGAAAGCATTCCGAAACGAACGCCATCGGCTCCATAGTTTTCAATTAGTTCTAAGGCATCTGGGCTGTTGCCCAACGACTTACTCATCTTGCGACGTTTGTTGTCACGAACCATTCCAGTGAAGTAAACATCATTGAAAGGTTGCTTGCCATTTTCTTTTATGAAGTCGGCACCCAATAAAGCTTCCGAGTATTCGTAACCCGACATGACCATTCTGGCTACCCAGAAAAACATGATATCCCAACCTGTTACCAGTGTATTGGTAGGGTAGTAGTACTTCAGCTCATCTTGATTTTCAAAACCATCAAAAACTGAAATTGGCCATAGCCAACTAGAAAACCAAGTATCCATTACATCTTCGTCTTGTATCAAATCACTTGCTTGCAAATCAGCGTTTCCTGTTTTTGCACGAGCTTGCGCTAAAGCACCTTCTATTGTTGTGTCAACATAGATTTCATCTTTGTGATAGTACGCTGGTATTTGCTGTCCCCACCAAAGTTGGCGAGAGATACACCAGTCGCGAACATTCTCCTCACGTAGCCAGTTGTCGTACATGTTGATCATATGTGGAGGATGGAATTTTACTTCTCCGTCTTCCACTGCTTTTAGTGCTGTCGCAGAAAATTCCTTCATGCTCAACCACCATTGCAACTTCAGGCGAGGTTCAACAATTGCATCCGTACGTTCGGAACGTCCAACTTTATTTTGATAACTTTCAGAAGCAACCAGATGTCCCGAATCTTTCAATTCTTTGATCATTTTTTTACGGACTTCAAAGCGATCTTCCCCGATGAAAAATTGAGCAGCTTCACTCATCGTTCCATCATCATTGAAGATGTCGATAGACTCAAGTTTGTGTCGCTCTCCAATGTCAAAGTCATTCATATCGTGCGCAGGAGTCACTTTTAGGCAACCCGTTCCAAAGTCAGTTTCAACATACTTGTCAAAAATAATAGGTACAGATCGGTTGACCATTGGAATGATGACGCGTTTTCCTTTTAGGTGCGCATAGCGTTCGTCGTCTGGATTTACTGCAACAGCTGTATCTCCAAAAATAGTTTCAGGACGTGTTGTTGCGATGGTTACCCAGCTTACTTTTTCTACGGCGATATCCAGTTCTTTCTTTGCTGTTTGTAATTGACGGAAGGCTTTAGAAAAGCTATAGGCATCCTCTGTTTTGCAAGCGACACTGTTTCGTATCGTTTCCATTGATTGCGTCAGCGCAACGACCTGATCGTTTAATTTTTTTATAGCAGGAAGTTCCATCGGATTTCCTTCGATCTTGTAACGGATATGAAAGAGGCGTGAGTTTTCAACTTTATAAATGACCTCTTCATTCGAGAGAGCAGTAAGGGCAATGGGGTCCCAATTTACCATTCGAAGACCACGATAAATTTTTCCTTTTTTATGTAAATCAACAAAAACTTCAATAACAGCTTTTGATAATTTTTCTTCCATTGTAAATCGGGTACGATTCCAATCACAAGAAGCACCTAATTTTTTTAGTTGATCTAGAATGATTCCACCATACTTATCTTTCCATTCAAAAGCATGCTTGAGGAATTCTTCACGACCAATATCTGTTTTCTTGATGCCTTTTTCACGAAGTAACTTTACAACCTTTGCTTCAGTAGCAATAGAGGCGTGATCTGTTCCAGGAACCCAACAAGCATTCTTGCCTTCAAGTCGAGCTTTTCTGATAAGGATATCCTGAATGGTATTGTTGAGCATGTGTCCCATGTGGAGCACACCAGTTACGTTAGGTGGAGGGATAACGATGGAGTAGGGCTCACGTTCGTCTGGCTTAGAACTAAAATAGTCCTTGTCCATCCAATGTTGATACCATTTTTCTTCAATTCCTTTCGGGTTGTAACGTTCTGTCATGATAGATCTTTTTGTATACTTTGATGAATTCTACTGTTTTTTGGAATATTGAACTCATCAAAGATGTTGTCTTTTTTTGACTATAGGGTCAATTTATATGCCTAGCTAGGAGCGGTGTCCCAGATTATAGTTTTTAGAGGGACAAAAGTACTGACAGTTTTTGATAAGATTGATGGATTTAGTGAAGTATTTAACCAACTTCTGTGCTTGTTTTAGGTTGATTTGAATATAAACAAGTTTGGTATCCCTTCGAGCAACCTATTTTATGAACTGACTAAAGCATTTTTCCAAGCTTCATAACTTCCACTTTAGAAAACGAAATTTCACGAATATCGATCATGTCGTCCCATAAAATATGGTGTCCTTTCAATCTTTTAGTTGCTTTCATCCGACTTTTTAAAGCCCTCAATTCTTGTACTGTAGCTTTTCTCCTTACACCTAGTTTCCCATAAAGTTTCAAGGCTGGTGATTGATTAAATTTTCCTTTGAAAAGAGATTTCAACCAGAACCACTTACTACTGTTGACACTTAATACACAAACGTTGTTATTGCTTTGAGCGTTCCGTGGTAGGGTAGATGTATATCGTTCAAAGTAAAATCCTGTTTGATTCTGATTAAGAAAAAGTGTTCCAATTGGAGTTACGCATGGCATGTTGTTGGAATCAACGGAAGCAATAGCTACATGCATGTTGGTAGCAAAGCTTTTGCTAAAATGTATTCTGATGGCTGACCAGTCTTTACTTATGTCCATTTAGTACGTTTTTCAATAGAGAAAAAGAGTAAGACGGCAGACTGAATCTACCTTGTTGGTAATTGGAGGTTCCACAATCGTATTCCGTGTATGAAGAGAACTTTCGCTTGCTTTAATATTTAAATCGAGATACTTTTGCTTTTCCGTCTTTTATTGCGACAATAAAGAAGTTGTCGTATTCACTTTCTGAGATATCGTTATACACTTCGCTATCTAAGAAATGATTCAATAATTTCGGGATAGTATTTGAATGTCCTACGATCAGTACACGACTTCCTTGGTTATTGTTCAGAAGCTCCGTGAAAAAAGTGTTTTGTTCTTTAAGTCTTGGACTGTAGTCGGTTATTTCTAAGTTTTGTCTTTCAGCAGTAGGACTAGCAGTCAATTGTGTGCGCTTGTATGGGGATGAGCAAACCATGTCAAGTTTGGTGTCTGACAAAATGTTAGCTAACTGTTTGGCACGTTCGATTCCCTCTGGTAAAAGCGCTGGATCGTTTCCTCCTTTCTTTTTTTCGGCATGGCGCACGAGATATAAAATGGTGTAGCCTTCGTCAGCGAGTGCGTCGATAGATGTCGAAATGTTATCGGCACATTGGATGTCTGGGCCAGATACTTTTTGTATAACGGCGTTACCTGATTTTAAAATCTTCTTTTGAGGATTACAGGCTGTTAGAAGTAGTAAGAAGATTGGGAAGAGGTATTTTATATTCATGACTTTTTTTATCGATGCCCGAGCTTAAGTTGTATATCCCTTTCGGGGAATACTTAATCGGTTGACTCGGTTTTGTGTAATTTAAGTGTGTTAGACCTTTGATTCTTGTAGGGATTCTAGGTTTACTTCCACTTGATTCTTTATGATGTCATCCATGGTTTCGCGTTGACGAATGAGGTAGTCTTGTCCGTTGTGGATAAGAACTTCTGCAGGTCGGAAACGGGAGTTGTAATTAGAGGCCATGGAGTAGCAGTAAGCGCCGGCATTGAGAAAACATAAGATATCGCCTTCTTGTATTTCTGCGATTTTTCGGTTGTCACCAAAAGTGTCTGTTTCGCAAATATAGCCGACTACGGAGTAGATCCTTGGCTTAGCTTCAGGTCGACTGATGTTGATGATCTCATGATGCGCGTCATAAAACATAGGGCGGATCAAATGATTGAGTCCTGAGTCAATGCCAGCAAATACGTTGGCAATGGTTTGCTTGACTACATTTACTTTTGCTAGGAAGTAACCGGATTCGCTGACCAAGAATTTTCCAGGTTCAAAAATAAGTGTGAGGTCGCGACCGTAACTTTTGCAAAATTCATTGAAGCGCACAGAGAGATGTTCTCCGAGTGATTCAATATCAGTGGCATTACCTCCCGGCTTGTAGGCCACTTTAAAACCAGAACCAAAGTCTACAAATTCCAAATCCTTGAAATTAGCAGCCACGTTGAATAAGATTTCAGCACCTTGCAAAAATACACCAGCATCCAAAATATCGGAACCAGTATGCATATGCAAGCCTTCGATTTTCAATCTAGTAGCTTCTACCACTCGACTGACGTGTGGCATTTGGTGGATGGAAATTCCAAATTTAGAATCAATATGGCCAGTAGATATTTTGTAACTACCTCCTGCAAGGATGTGCGGATTGACACGAATACAAACTGGAACATTGGGATGTAAATGTCCAAACTGTTCGAGAATACTAATGTTATCGATATTGATTCGTACTCCTTCTTTTACGGCCATTTCGATTTCTTCAATCGATACACAATTTGGCGTATACATAATATCCCTTGGATCGAATCCAGCTTTTAGCCCCAGCCAAACTTCTTGAATAGAAACCGTGTCGAGACCAGCTCCGAGTTGTTTCATTAATTTTAGAATGTTGATATTGGTCAGTGCTTTACAAGCATAGTTGATTTGAAGTTTGGGAACTTTAAAGGCAGTTTCAAGTTTGTTGAATTGGCGCGAGATGATTGCGCTATCGTAGACGTAGAGTGGTGCATCGTATTTCTCTACTAAATCCAAGGGATTGATGTTTTCGTTAAGGCGGTAGCCTTGGTCGGTTAGTTGCATGATAGATAGTTATTTTTAAGCGAGCAAAGATAATAAATAGATAGATTCATAAGTCTTTGAGAGTTAATAACTCTTCTTGTTTTCGTTAAGGAATGCTTAAATAACCAATGTTTTGGGAGAAAAATTCAATTAATTTAATTTCAGCACACCAAAAATGACCGAAACCACATCTTTTCAGATATATAGCCCGTTATAATTACTGGATGATATTCACTAATTTTAGCTATTCGTTATCAAAGTTGTTTTAAAACAACTTCATCGAAAAACTACGAAATTGACAGAAAAAGAACTCATAGAAGCTTGCAAACGCAAGGATCGGAAGGGGCAAAAACTCCTTTATGATCGCTACTCGCCCAAAATGTTTGGGGTGTGTAAGCGCTATGCTCGGAGTCGTGAGGATGCAGAGGATGTACTGCTTGAAGGGTTCTTTAAGGTCTTTAAAAACATCGAACAATTTAAAGGTGCTGGTAGTTTTGAAGGATGGATTCGCCGTATTATGGTGAACGAGTCCCTTATGTTTTTACGTAAGAAACACAACTTTCAGTTGACGGTAGAGGTTAGTAATATTGAGATCAAAACAGAAGTAAACGCAGAGCAGGATTTGATCGCTGAAGATATATTGAATATGCTCGATAAATTGCCAACAGGCTACCGAACGGTATTCAATTTGTATGTATTAGAAGGATATAAACATCGTGAGATCGCAGATATTTTGGGTATTAGTATTAATACTTCGAAGTCACAGTTGATCTTGGCTAAAAAACGCATGCAGGCTATGCTGGTAAAGAATCAGTATCCGGGTGTGGGGTGAGGAATGGGAATTAGAATGTGAATTAGAATTAGAATGGCCCTTTATCGTGTTTGAATGTGAATCACTAACGTAGAATCCGCGATAACGGGAAAATTCTAATTCTAATTCTAATTCGCACTCTAATTATAAAGTTTAACTCCAATAATAATTGGCTTTGAAAAAGATTTATGAAAAATAAAAAAGACATATTCGACCTGTTTCGGGACAACGAGCATAAGCTTGATGAGCGTCCCGATGGCAAGCTGTGGGATCGTCTGGAAGGACGACTCGATCAGTCGTTGGAGCCGCACCGGGCACCTAGTCGTAATGGCTGGAGGCAATGGATGTCAATGGCTGGTGTTATGCTTGCATTGATTGTAGTGATCTCTTTAATTAATATAATGTTTAGAGGAGAAAACGGAAGTAAGCAGAGTGCTGAAAACGTTGGAGTCATGCAGTCTTTAGAAATGGAAGAGATTGGAATCTTTTCTGATAAAGGCCCTAACTATACTGTTGGTGAGTATCAAAAAATGTTGGCACGATTAAACACTAGTCCGATCCTAGAAGGTGATGCTAGTAAGAAAATACGTATACAAGAAAGTGTGTTTGCTTCTTTGAACGAACGCTCGAAACGACAGATTGCTTCTGTTGATAAAATATTGAAAGCTGAAGAAAAAGTGGCTGCAAGTAAATTAGAAACGAAAAAAGCAGAACCGAAAGTTATAGCATCTGATGAGGTGGTTTTGGCAGAAGCCTATGTAACTGACTTTGAATCAACGGAAGATACTAAATCTGAAATTGACGCAGCTACTACTGATTTTGCTAGTAGTGAATTTGAAGATGAAGCAGGAGTTGTAATGATGGATGCAGAGGTAGTAGCTGAGGCGGATCAAGTTGTCACAACTAGTACAAGTACGAGTGCTCCTGTAACTGCAAAAATGGAAGAGGCAAATTTCTCTGAGCCGCCATCAGATTTGAATGCAGCCACCAACGCTATCTCCGTTACATCAGTAGATGTGGCAGGTGTTCAACAATTCAATTGGTTGCTTGGCAAATGGGAGGCATCTAGTTCAGGCGATTATGCTTCAAACGAATCTGCTGGGGCAGCAGCAAAGTCAAGCGCAAAAAAACGTAAGTCAAGATCTGCAAAAGAAGCGGCAAAAGACATGGCTAAGAATAAAGCTAAAGGTAATATGACAGCATCCACTCGCTCCGTTGAAGAATGGAAACCATTAGATGAATTTACCATAGCAGGGCAGGGCTATTTAGTCGTAAACGGTGACACAACCTTTACCGAAAACATGCAAATCAAAAAGATTGGTACGGATCTGTATTACATCCTAGCTTTGGATAATTCGGGACAACAAGTACAATACAAATTGAAGACATATACAGAGGAAGGAGCTGTTTTTGAAAACGAATCAGTTGCATTCCCTAATCAGGTGATTCTTCAACGTGACTTTAGTAACAGTAATTTTACAACAGTCCTGCAAAATAAAACGCCTGTTCAAATTAATACGGAGCAACAGGAATATTTAATGAATCGAAACATGATTCGTAGCGAGCAGGTGAAACGGGTTATGAATCGGGTGGAGAACTGAGGGAATTAGAATTAGAATGTGAATGTGAATGTGAATTAGAATGGCCCGTTAACGTGTTTGAATGGGAATGTGAATCGAAATTGGAATGCCCTCTAACGTAAACAACGCGATAGAGGGCATTCTAATTCTAATTCTAATTCCCGTTCTAATTCACCCCGCGATATAGGGGCATTCCAATTCCCATTCTAATTCTTACCGCGATAGAGGGCATTCTAATTCTAACTCTAATTCACATTCTAATTCAAATCGCTTTAATCCCAGGCAACTCCTTTCCTTCCAGAAACTCTAGCATAGCGCCACCTCCAGTAGAAACATAACTTACCTGATCAGCTAGACCAAGTTGATTTACTGCGGCAACAGAATCACCGCCACCTACTAAAGAGAAAGCGCCCTTCTTAGTAGCTTTTGCGACAGACTTTGCAATAGCTTTGGTTCCATTAGCGAAAGGTTTCATTTCGAAAACACCCATTGGACCATTCCATAAAATGGTTGCAGAAGATTCAATTACTTTTGCAAAATCTTTGCGGGCAATTGGTCCAACGTCAAGACCCATCCAACCTTTGCGGATACGCATGCTGTATTTGGTTTCTGTTTTTGCTTTTTCAGAAAAATCATCAGCGATAACAGAATCTTTTGGAAGATATATTTTTGTGTTTTTCTTTTCTGCTTTTTTGAGAAGACGTAAGGCTAGTTTTAGTTTATCGTTTTCGACTAGAGAATTTCCTACGTTGCCACCTTTTGCTTTTAGGAAGGTGTAAGCCATTCCACCACCGATGATGATGTTGTCAGAAAAGTCGATTAGTTTTTCGAGTAATAAGATTTTGTCAGAAACTTTTGCACCCCCTACGATAGCAGTTAGTGGTCGTTCGGGATTGTGTAACACCTTGTTGGCATTTTCAATTTCTGCTTGCATTAGTAAACCAAATCCACGTTCTGATTTTTTGAAAAATTGAGCGATGGTGGCTGTAGAAGCATGCTCACGGTGCGCCGTTCCAAAGGCATCATTGATGTACATATCTCCGAGTACGGCAATGCTTTTGGCGAAAGCCTTATCACCTTTGGTTTCACCTGCATAGAAACGCGTATTTTCTAAAAGGAGTACTTCACCTGCTTTGGTTTTTTTAGCCATAGCTGCAGCATTTTTACCACCACATTCATCACAGAAGTGTACCTGAGT
>CALGLS010000457.1 GCA_937959375.1 uncultured Saprospiraceae bacterium | reverse complement strand
AAAGTGAAAAGTATAGTACCTGGAATAATTAAAAAGTTAGTACTCGTTTCAAATCCGGGAGCCTGCATAACAGGGATCAACAAAAACCACATCACAATGCCTTGTAGTAAAAATACTCGAAGAAAAGCCTGCACGGTAAGGTTGCCTTTCCACCCTTTTTTCAAGTTGGTGTACCTCCAATCTTCTTTAGTGGACCGATAATATCGGATGCCGAGATAAGTACTGAGTCGGACTCCCCAAAGTGTTATCAGTAGGGTAGGAAGGATAAATTGATCTAAATAAAAAAACTGAATGACCCAAGCTATACCCACAAATCCAAGTCCCCAAGCTGCGTCTACAATGCTGTTGTCGTTTTGAATTTGTGCAAGAACAAACCAAAAGATCATGTAAGCAAGAATGAAAAGAGCTGAGGCTAGAAATGGATTCATAAAGATATTAGCTTTGATTTTGAGAGTAAGTCAACAGGTTTAAAACAAATAAAGCCTTAAAAGTTTATAAAAAATTGCTCTTTTCTTTAACAAGGCGTTAATTTTACTTTGAGGATATACTAGAAACAGATTTAGGGAGGTTATTAAAAATCATGATAATGTGACCCCTCAAAAACAAGAGAATGATACGAATCCAACATTTATTTATACTTCTTTTTTTTAGTTACTCTTTCATCAGATTCTACTTTCCAAACGATTGAGAGACAATCGTTTTGTTCCACTGTATTGGTCAAAAAAGCATTTACTGAAGTCCTTTTGTTTTAGAGCATGTTTAAATTTCCATTTAATTGCAAATCAATGTTTTATGAACTTCGCGTCCAATTTTAGAATTCAGATAGCTCGCTAAACTCATTAAAAAAGTGTTAGCGAAAACCATAAACTCTTGATTTTCATAGGAAACTAAATTTAAACATGCTCTTAATCGGAGGATAAGAAAACAAACAAATAAATTTTAACTACAAACCCTGTTAATTACAAAACAATGATACGTATTCAATTATTATTTGCACTTGTATTTTTATGTAGCTCCATTAATATGAATGGTCAAAGTGTAGACTCTACAGCTTATGAGTTATTTGAAAGAGCATGGTTCGATAAAGGAAAACCAGGTTATACGCTGGCTAAAGCAGATTCTATGCTAAGGGTTGCTATAAATATATTTACTAAGGAGGGAAATATAGAGATGGTGTTCCGGTCTCGTATTCGATTGGCTTGGATAGAAAAGTCTCAAGGAGATACTGAAGCTGCGATAAAAAGTTTGGAGACTATTATTGCAGAAAGTAATACTTTAGAAGGTGAAAAATATGGAATACAAGGAGAAGCTTACTTTTATCTTGGTAAGATTTATTACAGTAAACAAGACGTAAAAAAAGCTTTAGAACAACATGAAAAATCAGTAGAGCTGTCTTCAAAAGAACCAGGGAATGAAACACGAATCATTGATGCGCATATTGAGATAGGAAACTTATATGGAGAAATGGCACAGGTAGATAAGTTTTTGATGCATCTACAAGAGGCCTTGCGGATTAGTAATGAACTAGAGAAAAATGGAATAAAGTATAAGCAAAAGTCAAGAATATATGGCGATTTAGGTTATGCCTATGTTTTGTTTGCAAACTATGGAAAGGCCTTGCAATACATGCAGAAAGCTCAGGCCCTCACAGTAAAGGAGAAAGGCGAGACTTCTAGAGATGTAGCAGCATTGTACAGTAACATGAGTAACGCATATCATTCTATGGGCGATTTTGAAAAAGCGCTAGAGACAATGGAAAAATGTATGGATATTTTGACGAATCACCATTCAAAATCATTAAATTATCTTTGCCAAGGATACGCAAATATTGGTTTGGCCTATCGGAGTGTTAATCAAAAAGAAAAAGCAATTGAGTCATTTCATAAGGCATTAAAAATAGAAACTGAATTGTATGGTGAGAATCCAGTTCAATCTGCCTTTACGCTCATTAATACAGGATTAACTTATCGTGATCTAAATGATTTTGATAAAGCAATTGAATATGGACTAAAAGGGCAAGATGGGCTACTCAGATATTTTGGGCCTCGACATCCTTACACTGGAATGAATTTAGTCAGCCTGGCTATAGCGGAAGCGGAAAAAGAAAACTTTGACAAAGCTTTAGAGTATTGTCGTTCGGGGTTTAATGCTTTGATCGTCGATTTACAACGTGATTCCGTTACTGAACAAGTCAACTTAGATTTGACAAAAACAACTGATGATTCGGAAGAATACCTAAGAGCTTTTTACGTGCAAGCTCAAATTTTGACAAAACGATATCAGGCAAGAGGGGATCTTCAAGACTTAAAAGATGCTTATCAATCTTATTCAATCTGCGATCAAATAATAGACAAGGCGCGTCAGTCGAAAACAAGTACTACACTTGCCAGTTATAATGGTCTAGTTGGTGTTATCGTTTATCCTGAAGCTGTTCGAAATGCATACGACCTTTATGAAAAAACGAAGGAGTATAAGTATTTAGAACAAGCATTTTATCTGGCAGAAAAAGGAAAAGCAAACCTATTGTTGCAATCTAGTGCAGAGTCTTTAGCTCGTCAGTTTTCAAATGTTCCTAAAGAATTATTTGAAGAGGAACAAAAGCTAAAAGAATCTATTGCCTCGTTGGAGGGGAGTCTTGTAAATGCGGTGGCTCGAAGTGATCGTGAGTCCATTCGAAAAATTAGAGATGAAGATATTTTTAAGAAAGGATTGGAATTAGAAGTCTTGATAAAAAGCATAGAAAAAAATTATCCTGCTTATGGAGAAATGAAGTACAAGACTGTTCCCAGCACAATAACGGAAGTTCAAGCAGCACTTGATGACAACACCGTTTTGATCGAATATTTAATCAACAGTCAAGAATACGAAGATAAACTCGGAGATCTCGATCCTAAACTATTTGCTTTTGTGATTAGTGCAACGGAAGTAAATAAAATAAGGATTGATTGGCCTGCTTCAATGGCCGAAGATATTACAGCCTTTCACCGCCTCAGTCAAAAGACCTCTATCGTAAAGACTAAAAACAAAAAACGATTTATTGAGCTTTCAAATAAATTGTACAACAAGTTATTGAAACCTGTCGAGTCTCAAATCATCGGAAAAGAACACTTGGTTGTTATAGGAGATGGGGTCCTAAATTATATTCCTTTCGAACTATTACTTAAAAACAATGAACAGAAAGAGTTCAAAGATTTAGATTACCTGATTAAGGATTATGAAGTTTCTTACCATTACTCAGCAACGTTCTATGCAAAACAAAAGGAGAAACGAACTTTTGATTCTGAACAGTTGTTGGCTTTTGCTCCAGTATTCAACGATGGTGAAACAGCTAGTGTATTCGATACAGGGGAAACACGTTCGTGGCCTGATTCAATGTTTCAAAGTATGCGCGATAATCGTTTTGTACCATTGTATTGGTCAGAAAAAGAAGTGACAGCAATCAATAATTTATTTGAGTCTAAAAATCTAAAAAACAACACGATCTTGCTTCATGACAATGCGAACGAGCAAAATTTAAAGCAGTTATCTAAAAAGCCTTTTAAGTACATTCACATTGCAAGTCATAGTTTTTCTAATTTAGAACAACCGCGTTTTTCAGGTATAGCTTGTTCTGTTGATGCTAGCTCAGAAGATGAGGATGGGATTTTGTACGTAGGCGAAATTTACAACCTCAGTCTCAATGCTGATTTGGTCGTACTCTCTAGTTGTGAAAGTGGTATCGGAAAATTACTAAAAGGAGAGGGGATGTTAGGAATCAATAGAAGTTTCATTTATGCAGGTGTTCCCAACATTATTTTTTCACTGTGGAAGGTAAACGATGAGAAAAGTAGTAAACTCATGACTGCTTTTTATGAAAACATGTTGAAGGGTCAAAATTACTCCCAAGCACTTCGCTCAGCTAAATTAAAAATGTTGAATGACGAAGTATCGGCTTTACCCGTTTATTGGAGCCCTTTTGTTTTGATTGGGGGGTAGAATGATCGAAAATGATGAGAAGTATAAAGGCTTGAAGAACTATCATGGATTCTTCAAGCTTTTGTGCTTTTAGAGCCCTTCTTTAATTAAAGAACTTCAAAATAAAATAAAAGATTGTGATTGGAAAACACTACTAATCTCCCATAAAAGCTTCTCTTTTTCACAAGAAATCTAAACGTTAACAAATCTTAATGTTACCTAAATGAAATGTTAACGTCTTAACGGTGTATCTGATTGAAAATGAGTTTTTAAATCAGAGAAATAAAACAATACTATTTCTAAAACACAAAATCAAAATCTTAAAAAATGGAATTACTTACAGACAAAATGGGTCTTCTAGTAGAGCAACTTATTGCTTGGGCTCCAAAATTAGTAGGAGCAATTGTTGTACTTTTAATTGGTCTTTGGATCATTGGTGGCCTTGTAAATATGGCGAAAAAAGGAATGACAAAAGCTGGACTTGATCAGGATGTGGTACCTTTCTTAAGCTCACTAATTAGCGTAATCTTAAAGGTATTGCTAATCATGAGTGTAGCTGGTATGGTTGGTATTGAAACGACTTCTTTCGTTGCACTTATCGGTATGGCTGGTTTGGCGATCGGTATGGCATTGCAAGGTACGTTGGGTCACTTCGCTTCAGGAGTTATGATCCTTTTATTCAAGCCTTACAAAGTAGGTGATTTGGTAGATATGCAAGGAACAGTTGGTACAGTTGAAGAAATCCAAGTTTTCAACACCATCGTTCAATCTTTGGATAACAAGCGTGTAATCATTCCAAATGGTACTGCAACTAGCGGTTTGATCACTAACCTTTCTGCTTATGATAAATTAAGAGTTGATCTTAATGTAGCAATGCCTTATGAAGAAGATTTTGACAAAGTTCAAAAGATCATTATGGATGCTGTTAAATCTACTCCAAAGGTAATGTCAGAATTTGAGCCTACTGTAGAAATCGAAAAATTCGATGCACACAATATTTTGTTAGCTGTGCGTCCATACGCAACGACTGCTGACTACTGGGATGTGTACTTCGGTGTATACAAAAATGTTAAAGCAGCTCTTGGTAAACACAACATCAAAGTGGCATACCCAAGTCACCATGTTAAAATGGACAAAAGTGTAGCACTATCTAACTAATAGATATCCTCACCTGAGGAAAATATATAGACACATAATAAAAGCCACTGCTTACTTCTTGTAATGCGGTGGCTTTTTAGTTTTAATTCCGATTCCACTTGCGCGCCCTCGGTCATAAAATTGCGCTAGCGGGAAATTCCCATTCCCACTTATCCTATCGGCTAGACAAGTTCCAATTCTAATTCCCATTCCCACCTATCCTATCGGCTAGACAAGTTCCAATTCTAATTCCCATTCCCATTCTAATTCTAATTCCCATTCCACCTCCTCTCCATCATTTCATAAGCAAGCAACTCCAGGTAATGGCTACCATTTTCCATTGCATCAGAAAAATCATAAGCCTTAGAAAGAACAGAATAGGCCTCGCTGATTGCTAGTTGATCCAATCCATTTTTTTTCAACTGATTACTACCAGTAAAAACAACTAAAGCTTTATTGTACTTTTTGCAAAGAGTGGAAATGCCTGCCACGACCTTACCATTAAAAGTTTGCGCATCTAATTTTCCTTCGCCACTAATGACAAGGTCTGCGGTCTTTATTTTTGCTTCAAGATGAGTTAGTTTGCTTAGGGCAGAAAAACCGTTTTCCAATTTTGCGCCAAGCAAGCCAACCAAGCCAGCTCCAATTCCACCTGCACAACCACCGCCAGCTAATTGTGAGATATCAGTTCCCCATTGCTTTTTCAAGACATTGGAAAAATTAATTAAACCAGTATTAAGTTGTACGACGTCAGTATCGGATGCACCTTTCTGACGAGCATAAACGTGTGCAGCTCCATTCATACCGTACAGAGGATTGGTCACATCACTAAAAACGGTTAAGGTAAATTTTTCTAAATGATTAGGACGAATGATGGTGTGCATCTGCAAAAGGTTTTTACCAATTGGATGCAAGTCGTTTTTATCTTTATCATAAAATCGAAAGCCAAGCGCATGAGCGATTCCTATAGCTGCATCATTAGTGGCAGAGCCTCCTGCTAGAAGATATACCTTTCTGATTCCGCGAGAAAGCGCATCTTTGATCAGTACGCCAGTTCCAATCGTACTTGTGTATAACGGATTGCGTTCGGAATCTGAGAGTAAGACCATTCCTGATGCAGCTGCCAACTCAACATAGGCGTTTGCTCCAGCAATTAGATAGCTTGCTGTTATCTTTTTACCGACGGGATCAGTTGTGTTAACTGTGATTTTTTTGCAGTCCAAATAGTTGGATATAATCGAAAGTGAACCGTCGCCTCCGTCAGCAATAGGATGTAACTCGCAATTAATTGCAGCCTTGTATTTTTGTATACCACTAGCAATAGCTTGACAGACTTCCATCGCGTTGAGCGAACCTTTGAATTTATCACAAGCAATTAGTATTTGCATAGAGGAGGTTTTGCTGTTTTATGGACTTTTGGATAAATAAAGTAATTTCCCTTTATACGCGATTTTTTAGACAGGATTAACGGGATTGTCAGGATTGCTCTTTTGGTGTAGTGTTATTTTAATTATAAAAAGGTTTTAATAAAGTCTAATAACACGCTAAGTTATTTCATTTTAGAAACACTGTGTATGTGCGATTTTCTGATCAAATAAAATCATCTAGCACCGTTAAAAAAGAAATGGTAACTCAATCAACTTCTTCATGAAAAATGCAATTTTTTAAAAGAAGTTTAATCCTGTAAATCCTGTTCATCCTGTCAAAAAACATCTTTGTCGAAATATCTTTTATCTAGAAAAAATTAGAAATATTCATTGATAAAACAACAATGCCTACAAAGAAAGCCAAAAGAATACCCACCTTAAGATAATCAACATCAAATGAAAATGAGAGCTGTTCCGACAACTTATGCTCTCTATCACCTGTCACCAAACTCGCAAGTATACCAAGAATCAACGTAACGATCGCTCCAATGGCATTCCACCAAAACCAAAATATTTCAGGACAAAACAGCCACAGATAAACATTGAATAATACCCCACCAATAAGACCAACGTTGGCGCCAATAGAGTTTACTCTTTTGATGCCAATAGCCGCAATAAAAGTAGCTAGGATAGGTCCGTAAAACACAGATCCAATTTTATTAATAGCCTCAATCACCGTCTTTGCAATGTCGCCAGTAAAGAAAGCGAGTACAATACAAACGATGCCCCAAAATAAGGCAGAGTATTTAGAGTATGCAATATACTTTTCATTGCTAAGTTGCTTATCTCTATTGAAAATATCTTCGACACTCGCTGCACTTAAAGAATTAATAGCAGAGCTTAACGAAGACATAGCGGCTGAAAAAATAGCGACCATTAAAATACCAATAAGTCCATGCGGTAAGTAATCTCTGATGAAAAGTGGAATCATTAAATCTGGTTTGTCTACCGGGATGACAGCTCTGAAATCTGCGTTTGTTGCCACCAAGGTTCCGATAACCAAACCCATAACACAATAGAGTAGGGTAATTGGAAAACGCATCAAACCATTACATAGCAATGTCTTTTTTACAGTACCTAGATCTTTGGCAGAAAACAATCGTTGTACCTGACTTTGGTCGGTACCGTAATAAGAAACGTATAAGAAAAAACCTCCAGTTAGCATTGGCCAAAAGCCAAACTCTTCTCCCTTTTCAAAGCCCATTGAATTAAAATCGACAGCTAATAAACGATCTCGATCTACTTGTTCAACAAACACTTCCCAGCCTCCTATGTAATACAAACCACTTATCAGGCAAATAATAATCCCCAAGAATAAAATAATCATTTGGATCATGTCTCCATAAACAACTGCTTTCATACCTCCTTGGTACGAATAAACTAAAGTAACCACACCAATAATGATAATCGTAAGCCACATTGGAATATTCATCACCGATCCTAATATAAGTGCCACCGTGTAAATCATGACAGAGGTACCAAAGGCTCTGGAGAATTGAAAAACAATACTGAGTAATAATCGGGTAGAAGAGCTAAATCGTTTTTCTAAATATTCATAAACACTTACGATTCCTGATTTGTACATAGGGGGTATCAAAAACACCATCAAGAAAATCATGGCAAGTGGTACTGCAAATTCGTAGGTCAACCACATCATTCCACCACCTGCTTTCAAACCAACAAAGGCAGGGGCTGAAATAAAGCTGATGGCCGATAGCTGAGTCGCTGCGGTACTTAAAGAAAGTGGAAACCAGCCAAAACTTTTTCCGCCAAGGAAGTAATCTTTTCCAGACTTTGAACTTTCAAAGTATTTCCCCAAGAGGAGAAATCCAATGATGTAAGCAATAATAACGAGGTAGTCAATGTAATTCATTTGGATTTGATTAGGTCGATGATAGATGAGGCCGTCCAAGAAAACAATTCGCCTCCGTATCCTTTGTTGGAGGTTTTGACGACCGATTTTCTAGATTCAAAATATTCGTAAAAACCGAGTTTGTCTACTAGCTCTATTAAATCTGATTTGACAATATTGGCAGTTTTAAAAAACTTATAATCCAGGAGTCCCTGATAAATCAACCAGTTCATTTGTGGCCAGACTGGACCACGCCAATATCTTTTGGAATCAAAAAGCGGACTGTCCACATCAAAGGTTGGGCAGAGGTAATAATCTCTGTTATGTAAGTCAATCAGATAGTCAGATAGATGCTGTGCCTGCTCTGCTGAAGGAATGCCCGCAAAGATAGGGCAGAGGCCACCAATCTCTTTTACAACCATCTGTTTGTCACCTCGGAGGTCGTAACTGGTGTACATTTTTAAATCCTCATTCCATAGTTTATTGTTGAAACTACGAATACTTTGTTGTTGCCATTCTTTGATCTGGCCACTGTCGAAGCCAAGTCGATCTGCAATGTGGATAAGACTCTGATTGGATCGTATCAATATCGAATTCATCATCGAATCTTGAATTAAAAATGGGCTTTCTTCCAGAATTGCAGGGCCATCATATTGATTGAGTTTGCCCAATTGCAATAAGTAAACATAGCGATCGTATTGATCGGAAGTGGGGCGTTCAGCGGCATCCGCAATGCTAGTATCTTTTCTTGTATAGAGAGGAAGTTTGTCACGATCGATTGTAATTCGATTAAGTGACTCGTCCCATATGGGAGAGTTATCTCTTCCTGATTCCCAAGGATGAAAAATAGCCATGAGACCTTCTCGCTGTGGGTCGCGGTAGGTGTAAAGAAATTGATGTGATTTAACTATTTTAGGAAAAAGGTCTTTGGCTAGTGCCAATAAATTAGGATTGTCAGGATGTTTGTTTAGTAAATTTTCCAAAACAAAACCATGAACAGCAGGTTGTGTAATGCCAGACGTTTTTGGTTTTTGAGGAGCACCTTTATTGACACTGCAATCCCAGAAATCAAAATTAGGGAAATAGCTGTCTTCTTTTTCACTATGGAAAATAATGTGCGGCACCATCCCATTTTCCCATTGTCCTGAAAAAAGAGAAGTCAATTCTTGTATGGATTTGTTAAGATCAAAATAGCTGTGGCCAAGACTGACAAAACCAGAATCCCAATTCCATTGGAAGGGATAAAGTTTGTTGGTAGGAATGGTGAATCCATCTCGCCAATTTAATTCTAATATATCCTTTGCAGCTTCTATTAAATGCTTCTTCAAAAGAAAGTATTTTTGATTTGTTGATTCAATTTCATCACTTGATGCGAAAGAAGTTATATTAAACAACATTACAAATGTAAAGTTGATAACATCGTGAATGTCCAGTAAATATAGGAAATGTATTAAAAGAAAAGAATGCTGTGGACAGCTAAGTGCAAGAGAATAAGATCTGAAATAGGTCTTCAACGAATCTTTTATTTTAAGAAGTCAAGATGGCTATCATATCTAGTCTATTCGCAAAATCACAGTAGGTACAATCTTTGCCTTTATTGTAGAATGCTTCATTTGCTAAATAAAATTGCAGTACTAGGTTTCCAGGATGGCCTGTCTTATTCTGAAGAAAGGCGGATAGCTTTACTGAATCAAGTCACTCTAATGGCTATGTTTGGTGTCTTTTTTAAGCTGCTTAACGAGGTGTACCTCAGTGATTTCGTAGGCTCAGCTATTTGCCTCTCGTCGCTTTGTTTATTAGGAATAACCCTGTTTTTTCAACATTTGGGAAAATATAAAATAGCTAGAAGGTACTTCACGCTACAAGGAGTTGGTATTGCTTTAACCCTAATCTTATTATTTGGTCGCGATTTCGGAGGAGAGTTCATCATATTCGCATTGTTCTTAATGGTAAATATCTTCTTTGAGAAACTAAAAGAGCGAGTTATCTTTTTCTTGTTGGTATTAGGAGGCTATGCTGTGATTCAACTTTATTTTTCATATGGAGGAGAACCTCTGTTGAAAAATAATTTGAGTGAATCTACCTTTTATTATGTGTTTACTTTTTCATCGATTGCTATTTTGATTATGTCTGTTATGTTTATCAACGAAAATCAGGCAATTAAAGAGAAATCAGTTAAGTTACTAGAGTCTTTAAAAGAAAAACATGAAGAGTTAAGTAAGAACCAAGCGGAAATGGTTGTACAAAATAATAAGTTAGAGACAGCTAACATTGAGCTAGAAAAATTTGCCTACGTTGCTTCTCATGATTTGAAAACACCGCTCCGAAATGTCAATAGTTTTCTCAATTTATTAGACCGACGACTGCCAAAAGATGCTAAACCAGAGCTCCGTGAATACATCGAGATTGCATCTTCTAATGCGCAGCATATGTATAACCTGATCCAAGATATCTTGGAATATTCTAGAATTAATAATGGTGGGCGTGTAGAGTTTAAAGAAACGAATCTCTACGATTTGATGAAGCGCGTGATTTTTAATCTACAAGATATGATGAACAGTAGGGGAGTCAAAATTCAGATCCAAAAGTTACCAAACATAGTCTGTAATGACTCGCAAATGATTCTACTTTTTCAGAATCTGATTAGCAATGGTATCAAATACAACGAGAGTGTAGAACCGACCATAAGAATCAGCTCTGAAGTGGATGGAGATGATCACTTAATTTATGTAACGGATAATGGAATTGGTATCGAGCAGAAATATTACGATAGAGTATTTGAAATGTTTTCTCGATTACATACACAAGGCGAATATGATGGATCAGGAATCGGACTAGCCATCTGTAAAAAGATTGTAGTACACAATGGAGGGGAATTAACACTAGATTCTCAAAATGGGAAAGGAACGACTTTTACCATTCGTTTGCCAAAGGAGAATCCACTAGCTAAAGAAGAAAATAAAGAAGGAATATTACAAGATAAGGTGGCTTAATTCCAAGCACTTATTTAAACTCTAAGTTCTGTAAACTCATACAGATTATCTGACTTTACTCGTTCCCAATTATCAGTTTTGAAACTATATTGTTTGATTACTTTTGCAGGATTCCCAGCAACAACAGAGTAAGGCGGTACATCTTTGATAACCACTGCTCCTCCTGCAACCACTGCGTGTTTCCCAATTTTAACTCCTGCAGTAATAACTGAATTCGCTCCAATCCAAACACCGTCTTCTACAATAATCGGTAAGGTAGTAACAGGCTGATCTTTTATTGGAATTCTTGTATTTTGATATCCATGATTCAAACCAGATAAGACGACATGTTGCGCAAGCATCACATCTTCTCCAATGGTTACTGGACCAATCACTACGCTAGACAAGCCAACCAAAGATCGATTACCAATAAATACATCTCCAACCGCATTATTGATGGTGGCAAAATCCTCCACTAGGCACTTATCTCCAATTTCGAATTTGTTGTAAGGCATTAAGTCCATTCGGGTATATCTGCATACAACAGTCCCTTTACCTCTCTTATGCTTAAAGGGGTTGAGTATATTTCTGACCCACCAACGCGGTCTATACTGATTGCGTGGCTTCAAAGCAAAATGCGCTAAGGAGCTTAGAAGGGAAGAGGACTTGATACGATCTTTAAGTTTCTGCATAGAAAGTTATTTCCAAATAATGCACAAATATTATTCCCATAAAGGGATTTGTGTTTTATATAGATGAAATGAAAATAACTGTTGTTAAGTTCATTATATCTAAGAATAAGGGAGGAAATATGTTTAATTATTCAATAAATACACTTCAATTGGTTTGAATCGATGTCTTTACATTAGAATAACTTACAATGCAAAGCTATGGGGACTAAAGGAGAATATCAAATATTTAGGCGTTAATTTATCCTTAATTCTATGGAAATTAGACGTCTAATTTAGGGGTAGGTCACCTGATTAAGGGAGAAAGTTTATTTATGAAATGTACTAAATAGGGGGATTCAACTTAACGTTTTCAATATAGAGTAGACAAAAAAATCCCGAATTCTGAAATTTCAGAATTCGGGAAACATCAAATTACTATTTAATCAATTATTTATTCAACTTTGTGAACTTCTTGTATTGCTGCTTACCTGACTTATCTGTTAACTTAATAAAGTAAGTCGCAGTTGATAAACTAGCAATATTCAACTCAACTTTATTCGTTCCTGCCTCTAATGAAATGCTTTGCTCCATTAATAGGCTTCCTTGTAAGTTGAAAACATGTAAAGTCGTCTCTAAATCAGTCGCGCTTTCTACGATCAATGTTACTTGATCAATGGCAGGATTCGGGTATAGCGTACTGAATGAAAGATCAGATGTAATGTCACTGTTGTTCGTATCACTATTCGTACTTGCATTTCCACTACCACCAGTAAAACTTTCAATCTCAGTTACAGTGATAGAAGCTTCATCGTCTTCATCAGCAACTTCGTCTGTATCATTACCTGGTGTAGAGTCAATGTCATTTTCATTTGCAATGGCAATCTGAGTGAAGTAAGTCACTTCATCGTCAGTCACTGCATAGAAATCGATAACGAGTGTTGCTGTTTCTCCAGAAGCTAAAGATGGGATTTCCCACTCTTCAAACCAGTCGCTGTATTCACCAGTAGAAGCTTCGTCATCTGTATATTTAAATCCAGATGGTTCAGCAATGCTTACTACGATTCCTGTTGCTGCATCTGGTCCATCGTTAGTCACGGTGTATGTCCAGAAGCTGTGCTCGTATTGCTCATATTCATTGTTGTCTACAGAAAGACTCAATGAAAGATCGGCATTACCGATACCTGTACCAGTTCCACCAGCGCTAGCAGGAGTGATTGTTACAGATGCTTCATCATCTTCGTTTGTGGTTTCGTCAGTATCATTACCTGGAGTAGAATCTATATCATCTTGGTCCGTTGTCATAACTTGTACAAAGTTCGTAATGTCAACTTCTTCCACTAAAGTGAAAAGATCCAATTCTAAAGTCGCTGTTTCACCAGCGGCTAATGAACCAACCGTCCAAGTTTCAAAGTAAAGACTGTAATCTCCTTTATCTGTATCATGATCAGAGTAAACCATACCGCTTGGCAAGCCAGCAGCAACAGTTACGCCAGTTGCATCTTCAGTACCATTGTTACTAACTGTAACCGTGTAAATCACGTGCTCATACTGGTCGTATAATAAGTTGTCAACAGTAATGTCTAATTCAACGTCAACTCCTTGAACACAATCTGCACCTGTCAAACGAGTAACAGTAATTGGATTTGATAAGCTGAAACATCCAGTAAGGTCAGCAGCATTATTGCCAACTGCAGCACCATCTAGACCATCTTCAAAACTCAAGTGCCATACTAAGCAAGTACCCGCACCAGCGCCTTCTAAGTCGAAAGGTGGAGCAGCAGGTAGGCCTAAAATATTTCCAGCAGCATCCGTAATCACCCATGCAGAGTTTGTTCCTGTGTTGCCTGTTAGTACTACGTCAAAGGCATCAGAGTTACCGTCACCTGCGCAGATCGTCAATGCAGTTGCACCATCAGCAGTTGTTAAGTCACCACCACTTACACCATTTCGAATAACGGTGATTGGATTTGATAAATCAAAACATCCTTCCAAGTCAGCTGCGTTGTTCCCAACAGCAGCACCAGATAAACCGTCTTCAAAACTTAAGTGCCAGATCAAACAAGTACCAGCACCAGCACCTTCCAAATCGAAAGGTGGAGCAGCAGGTAATCCTAAAATGTTTCCATCTGTATCGGTAATTACCCAAGCAGAGTTAGCACCTTCATTGTCAACTAGACTTACGTCAAAAGCATCAGAGTTACCGTCACCTGCACAAATAGTTACTTCTGTTACACCATCAGCAGTTGTGATCTCACCACCATTTACATAAGTTCTTACAACAGGGATCGGATTAGACAAGCTGAAGCAACCTTCCAAATCAGCTGCATTGTTGCCATTCTCATCACCCGTCAAACCGTCTTCGTAGCTTAAGTGCCAGATCAAACAAGTTCCACCAAAACCTGCTCCTTCCAAGTCAAATGGAGAACCAAGTGGCATTGCTAAAATAAGTCCTGTTTCATCGGTAATTAACCACTTAGAGTTGGTTCCTACGTTTCCACTAAGGTCAACATTAATTGGGTCAGGGTTGCCATCTCCAATACAAATATCAGTAGGGTCAGTAGTTGTAATCGCACCACCTGTAACATCACAAGGAACATTACAATCATCACCCGTCAAACGAGTTACAACGATAGGGTTTGATAAACTAAAACATCCACCAAGATCAGCAGCATTGTTACCAACCATCGCACCCGTCAAACCATCTTCAAAACTCAAGTGCCATACTAAGCAAGTACCCGCACCAGCACCTTCTAGATCGAAAGGTGGAGCAGCAGGTAAGGCTAAGATATTTCCAGCTTCATCAGTGATTACCCATGCAGAGTTGGTTCCTTCATTATTCATTAGCGTTACATCGAAAGCATCAGAAACGCCATCGCCTGCACAAATCGTTAATTCAGTTGTACCATCAGCTGTTGCTAATTCACCACCGTTTACACCATTACGTGTAACTGTAATTGGGTTGGATAAATCAAAACATCCATCTAGGTCAGCGGCGTTGTTTCCAACTGCAGCACCCATCAAGCCATCTTCAAAACTTAAGTGCCAAACTAAGCAAACACCCGCACCAGCGCCTTCCAAATCGAAAGGTGGAGCAGCAGGTAAGGCTAAAATATTTCCAGCAGCATCAGTAATGACCCATGCCGAGTTGGTTCCTGAATTACCAGTAAGTGTCACATCAAAGGCATCAGAAGCACCGTCACCTGCACAAATCGTCAAATCAGTTGCACCATCAGTAGTTGTAATCGCACCACCTTCAGCATCACATGTTGGAGCACAATCTGCACCCGTCAAACGAGTAACAGTGATAGGGTTTGATAAACTAAAACATCCACCAAGATCAGCCGCATTGTTACCAACCATCGCACCAGTCAAACCATCTTCAAAACTCAAGTGCCATACTAAGCAAGTACCCGCACCAGCACCTTCTAGATCGAAAGGTGGAGCAGCAGGTAAACCTAAAATGTTTCCAGCCTCATCAGTGATTACCCATGCAGAATTGGTTCCTTCATTATTCATTAGCATTACATCGAAAGCATCAGAAACGCCATCGCCTGCACAAATCGTTAGTTCAGTTGTACCATCTGTAGTCATCAAATCACCACCGTTTACTCCATTACGGATAACAGTGATTGGATTAGATAAGTCAAAACATCCATCAAGATCAGCAGCGTTGTTGCCAACCATTGCACCAGTCAAACCATCTTCAAAACTCAGGTGCCATACTAAACAAGTACCGGCACCAGCACCTTCTAGATCGAAAGGTGGAGCAGCAGGTAGACCTAAAATATTTCCATCTGTATCTGTGATTACCCATGCCGAGTTGGTTCCTTCAGCTCCTGTAAGTGTTACATCGAAGGCATCAGAAGTACCGTCACCTGCGCAAATTTCTAGTTCAAGTGATCCGTCAGCGGTTGTTAGATCGCCACCATTTACACCATTACGAGTAACGATGATTGGATCAGACAAATCATAACATCCTTGTAGGTCAGCCGCATTGTTTCCAACAGCAGCACCCGTCAAACCATCTTCAAAACTTAAGTGCCAGATATAGCAAACACCAGCACCAGCACCTTCCAAATCAAAAGGAGGTCCAGCAGGTAGTCCTAAAATGTTTCCAGCAGCATCAGTAATGACCCATGCCGAGTTAGTTCCTATATTTCCAGTAAGCGTAACATCGATTGGATCGCCGTTTCCGTCACCCGCACAAATTGTAGTTGGGTCAGTTGTAGCGATAACACCTCCGTCGGTATCACCAGAATATCTGTTTACAGTAATTGGATTTGATAAAGAAAAACATCCGTCAAGATCAGCAGCATTGTTACCAACCATCGCACCCGTCAAACCATCTTCGAAGCTCAAGTGCCATACTAAACAAGTACCAACACCAGCACCTTCCAAATCGAAAGGCGGAGCAGCAGGTAAACCTAAGATGTTGCCAAGAGCATCAGTAATGACCCATGCTGAGTTGGTTCCTTCTTCACCAGTAAGTGTTACGTCGAAAGCATCAGAAGCACCATCACCTGCGCAAATTGCCAATTCAGTTGCACCATTAGCAGTTGCTAATTCGCCACCATTTACACCATTACGAGTAACCGTGATTGGGTTAGAAAGACTGAAACAACCTTGTAGGTCAGCTGCGTTGTTGCCAACCATAGCACCAGTCAAACCATCTTCAAAACTCAAGTGCCAAATTAGACAAGTACCCGCACCAGCACCTTCTAAATCGAAAGGTGGAGCAGCAGGTAAACCTAAAATATTTCCAGCAGCATCAGTAATGACCCATGCGGAGTTTGTTCCAACGTTGCCAGTAAGTGTTACATCAATTGGATCTCCATTACCGTCACCTGCACAAATTGTAGTTGGGTCGTTTGTTGCGATCGTACCACCATCAGTATCACCAGTGTATCGGTAAACCGTGATTGGATTAGAAAGACTGAAGCAACCATCAAGATCAGAAGCATTGTTGCCAACCATCGCCCCCATCAAGCCATCTTCAAAACTCAAGTGCCATACTAAACAAGTACCTTCACCAGCACCTTCTAAGTCGAAGGGTGGAGCAGCAGGTAATCCTAAAATATTTCCATCGGTATCTGTGATGACCCATGCCGCGTTTGTACCTTCTGCACCAGTAAGTGTTACGTCAAAAGCATCAGAAGCACCGTCGCCTGCACAAATTGATAATTCAGTTGCGCCATCAGTCGTTGCTAATTCGCCACCATTTACACCGTTACGTGTAACCGTGATTGGATTTGATAAAGAATAACAACCAACTAGATCAGCTGCATTATTTCCAACAGCAGCACCTTCTAAACCGTCTTCAAAACTCAAGTGCCATACTAAGCAAGTACCGGCACCAGCACCTTCTAAGTCGAAAGGTGGAGCAGCAGGTAATCCTAAAATATTTGCATTCGCGTCAGTGATAACCCAAGCAGAGTTGGTTCCTTCAGCGCCAGTTAGTACAACGTCAAAAGCGTCAGAAACACCGTCACCAGCACAAATGGTTAAATCAGTTGCACCGTCAGTCGTTGCTAATTCACCACCATTTACACCATTACGAATAACAGTAATTGGATTTGACAAATCGAAACATCCATCAAGGTCAGCCGCATTGTTACCAACTATAGCACCTTCCAATCCATCTTGGAAGCTTAAGTGCCAAACCAAACAAGTACCCGCACCAGCACCTTCTAAGTCGAAAGGTGGAGCAGTAGGTAAAGCTAAAATATTTGCATTAGCATCGGTAATAACCCATGCAGAATTCATTCCTTCTGTTCCCGTAAGGTTTACATCAAAAGCATCAGACACACCGTCTCCTGCACAGATGGTTACTTCAGTTGCACCATCAGCAGTGGTTAAGTCACCACCATTTACGCCAAAGCGAGTAACCGCAATTGGGTCAGGAGAAAGGCTGAAACATCCTTGCAAGTCGACTGCGCTACCACCAACGACTGCACCTTCTAAACCATCTTCGTAACTCAAATGCCAGATCAAACAGATACCTGAACCAGCACCTTCAAAGTTGAAAGGTGGAGCAGCAGGTAAAGCCAAAATGGTGAGTGCATCATCAGTGATGACCCAAGTAGAGTTGGTTCCAACATTTCCCGTAAGGGTCGCATCAATAAAATCATCAACTCCATCGCCAACACAAATTGTAGTTGGATCTGTAGTTGCGATGTTACCACCATTTGTCACACCGTTAGATCGGTAGACAGTGATTGGGTTTGACAGGTCAAAACAACCGCCAAGATCGGTAGCGTTGTTTCCAATTGCAGCACCAGTTAAATCATCTTCATGGCTAAGGTGCCAAATAAGACAGGTACCAGCACCAGCTCCGTCCAAATCAAATGGAGGACCAGGAGGTAAAGCTAAAATGTTGCCATCGGCATCAGTGATGACCCAAGCAGAGTTAGTGCCCATATTGCCTGTAAGGTCAACATTAATTGGGTCTGGAGAATTGCCATCAGCGCAGATCGTGGTAGGATCCATGGTGCTGATTGTTCCACCTACTGCATCGCATTGTGCTTGCAGAAAGGAGAAACTGAACAAAATTCCGAGAACAAAGAGGATTGATTTTTTCATAAAAAGGAATTTGTTTTTTGTTAAAAAAATGTATTGATATTTTGGGGCAATCAGATGTGCGCATCTGTTGCCAAAAGAAAAATGAAAATCTGATTTTTAGGTAGTATGCCTTTTCAAAAGAGAAAAGACAAAAGTTTGGATTATTGTATGTTTATTCTAAAATGGTTATTGGTTAGTTTGTTAAAACCATTTTAGTTTAAACTGTATAGTAACAAATGTCTAATGATTGAATGATGAAAAGCAGTTGCTTATACATATCAATTACTTGACAGGTACAAATCTAACCTATAATGAGTTGGATTTGTTCACGAGGAATTCACAAGAGTATCACAGCATTTTTTGTGAACATAGAGATGGAATATTTTGAACAGCTATAGAACAGAAAGGATAGAAAATTATGCGGTATTATGACTTACAGTGTTTTGAGTAGGCGCCCAACGTGCTGTACAGAATAGTTGATTTGAAAAAGCTCTAGAATGACTTTTTGGATGCGTGCATTGGTCCAAACATTATCTGGATATCCATGGTATTGAGCACCTGCTTGAATGTGTTTTTTGAGTGTAGAGATGTTTTCTGGGCTTAATTTAGATTTAGATCCAGGAGCTTTTTTTGTGTGAAGTGCTGAAATTCCTTGTGAAGAAGCTTTACAAATCCATTTGCTAACGGTGCATTGGTTAACCCCGAGGGCTTCGGCGATTTGTTTTTGTTTCCATCCCTTTTGGTGCAGTTCCCAAGAGCGGAATCGAAGGTATTCATACCCAGTTCTATCTAATAATTTTGCCATGGTTTGTTCTCTTTTGTTGGTGTTATACAGGAAGTCACAAAATAAAAAATATTCCAAATCAATGTTCATTTGATGTAAATTTAAATTAATTAAAAAATGAGGAATGGTGGACCCGCGACAGTTTACACTTAAATTGTCATAAAACGAGCGTTCAAAACAAGGTTTGGAATTAAAAAAATTGATTAAGCTTATTCTTCAGATTTGCAGATAAGTTCTCAATAATAACTTCAAATTCTAAATAGGAAAGCATGAGAACTGATAAAAATCAACTATGGCTGTGACGTTTTTGGTATTTTGGATACTAATGTATTAGCGAAGAGGTTTTAAGAAGTGAAGATTTGAATGATAAAAAGAAAGACGAATAAAGGAGGAGTTAGTGATATTTACCTTTTAAACAACTTCCTAAAATAAAAAGAATAATGTGAACAGGAAAAAGGAATTCCTAAAAGTAATAGAAGCGCATCAGGGTATTGTGAATAGCCTATGCAGTCTTTACTATGTTCAGCAGGAAGATAGAAAGGATGCTCGGCAGGATGTGATTGTACAACTCTGGAAAGCCTGGGCTTCATTTAGAGGCGAGTCGAAGGTGAGCACTTGGATATATAAGGTGAGTCTGAATACACTTTTGGCAAAACGTAGAAATGAACAAAGAAGAATTCAGCCGGAGCGTTTGGAGAGTGAATGGTTTGTTTTGTCAAAGACTAGGAGTGATGACGATGTCCTTTTATTACAGCAAGTAATCGGACTTTTGAATGATGATGATAAAGCGTTGGTGGTGCTCTACTTAGAGGGATACAAGAATATTGAGATTGCGGATATGTTGGAAATTAGTAGTTCGAATGTTGGTTCGCGATTGAATCGGATAAAAACAAAATTGAAGAAACATTATAAAACATTGACAGATTATGCTGGATAAATTAAAACCTGCTTGGGGTGTTTATAAATGTCGTCAAGGATTGGAGTCGATTCCGAGAGAGGAATTACTTGGTTTATTGACGGAGGAGGTCGGGGCGTATGAGGTGCGACTTTTTAGTCGGCATTGGTCGCTTGCTTTGTTGACTTTCATGATGATGGTGACTTGTTGCGCTGGGGGCTAGTTTATGCTTCTTAAAGATTGGTAAGTATTTCGCTGGAACGGCCAATGATTGTTGAGCTGAGTTGTAAAAGTCGAGTTTCCCGTTAACATATTTTTTTAACGCAGAGGGCGCAGAGACGCTGAGTTTCCCACGAACGTAAGTGGTACGCAAGGAGAGGTCGCAGAGAATGTTTTGCTTGCGCAAAACGGGAGATCGCTGACTTGAGTAAACAAGGAACTTCGCCCGTCCACTCCCTCTGCGTTAGAAACATATTTAAATCCGTTGGTTAGTTGTTGGAACTCAAGAAATTAAATTTAAAACAATAAAGCTGACCACCTTCGTAAGGTCAAATTCTTTTCTACTTATAAAAAATAAAATTATGGTTTGGGATATAGATCCGGAGCTTATCCAATTGTTTGGAGGAGCTTCCATTCGGTATTATAGTATCTTTTTTGCTGCGGGTTTATATCTGGGATATCTTTGGGTAAAGCGACAGTATTTGCAGGAAGGTTTGTCTATCGAGAATATTGATAGCCTAGCGAAGTATATTGTTGTGGGAACGATGCTTGGTGCACGCTTGGGACATTGTTTGTTTTATGAACCAGAATATTTTTTATCGCGACCTTTGGAAATTATTTTGCCATTTCGGTGGGGGAGTGGAGGACTTGAATTTGTGGGTTTTGCAGGGTTAGCGAGTCATGGTGGGGCGATTGGGGTGTTAGTTGCTATTGTTTTTTTTAGTTGGAAAACGAAGGCTAAGTTGCTGCCGATTTTTGATAAGGTAGCGGTGGCAATACCTCTGACAGGAGCTTTTATTCGAATGGGGAATTTTATGAATTCAGAGATATTAGGTCGGCCTACGGATTCGGTTTTTGGAATTGTGTTTCGTCGGGTAGATATGGTTTCGCGACATCCTGCACAGTTGTATGAGGCGTTTGCTTATTTGTTGTTGTTTGGTTTGTTGACGCGGGTTTATCATAAAACTAGATTGACAAAAGGTGATGGATTTGTGTTTGGATTGTTTTTGATTTTGTTGTTTTCTATTCGAATTTTGGTTGAGTTTTTTAAGATAGATCAGGTGGGATTTGAGGCGAATATGACTGGGAATATGGGGCAGTGGTTGAGTGTGCCTTTTGTGTTGATTGGT
>CALGLS010000456.1 GCA_937959375.1 uncultured Saprospiraceae bacterium | reverse complement strand
CCTGAGTGAACTTAGTGTTTAAAAAATACGCTAGAAGGGAAACCCACTATATTTGACGTAGAACCAAATATTTCCTTTTGGTGGTTTTGAAAAATTCCCACACTAATTCCCTTTCGGTCAATCGCTTAGGAAATTATTTAAAAACCGGAAATATATAAATAATTTGGTCCCGTTACTTACCTTATTACTGGCTCAAAAATTTATTGATAGTGAATACAATTTAGCGATGATCGCGCTCGCCATGAATGGAATTGGCTTGACGGCTTTTCTTATTTGGAATGGTAAAAAGAATAAGGGTTAATTCAAAGTAGTAAGGCGATTGAATTATTCATCTCAGCTTTTTTCTGAATCCGTTTGATCAGCTGGACAATTTTTTAGATAACTTCAAACCAAAAAAAGAACCTCAAGTTTACTTGAGGTTCTTTTTTTGAATTGTTTTAAGTGCTAAAGCAATTACTTGTATTTCTTTGAAAGATCAAATAATGCTTGTGCGTATTGCTTATCAAAAGCCTTACGATCTTGCATGTATTTTTGTTGAACTTGAGAAACAACTTCTCTTGGCAATCTACTCACGTCAAGGTTGTAATCTTGAACAATCTTTTTAAGTCCAGAACTTGCTTGTCTCTTTTGAGGCGCTTCTACCTTTTTTAAGATACTATCAAAAATTGAAGATGGTGCAGTTGCAACATTAGGATCTTTTTTATTCTCTCTTCTTGCTCCTTGGATTTCTTTTTTGATTAGATCAAGGATACCGTGTGGAGATTTACCTTTAGCAACTCTGTTTTGCTTTGTCTTTTGATCTAGATTGTTTAACTTATTCTTCAATAAATCAAATACATTTTTGTCTGCAGTTACCTCATTTGGATTTGCTTTGTTCTTTGCTTGAACATCATTAATTGTCTTTAGAATAGTGCCTAAAATGTTACCCATTTTTTAATTAGTTTTAATTATTACAATGAAGTTGTTTAAAAAGTATGTTTAGAGCTGAAACTAATGGCTTGATAGTCAAGACGAAGCACTTTTAGAGTTTCGTAGCCTTAGCTACGGGACGAAAAAAAGCTGAAGTATTTGGCTGTCAATGTATTAGTTGTAAGCTTGAAGATATTTTTTAAACAACTTCAATTTTAAATGGCAGTTTTCAAATCTATCTTTTCGAATTAAATAACTGCTGTACTTACTTAAGACTCAATACTTATAAATAGGACACATATTTTTGATATATTTTTATTAAAAGATCTCAATACTTGACCAACTGGGTTAAAGTGCACCAAACAACTCTGATATACAAAAGGAAGTAAAAGTTCGCACTAGCAAGAGGAATAAGTTAAAAACCCTCAATCTTTTTCCTATTATGTTAGTAAAAATTCAAAATATAAAAATCAAACCTACTGCCGATAAACCACCAACTCAAGCAAGTCATTATTATTAGCCACCAAAAAACCAGCCCGCTTTTCCGCACCAACATGTATCAATTCCAAATTCTTCAAATCACGATGTAGAAACAAACCAGTAGACTCAATCTGCAAACTTGTTGTAAACGTACCATCTCCCTTACCTTTTAAGAAAAGCCCCTTACCTGAATCATACATTGGAGTCTCCACCTCCGTCTCCTTTAAATTACCTGCTACAATGAGATCCTTAATTCCATCTTTATCAAAATCGTTTGCCACAATTCCATTAATCGGAGCAAGCTGAGCTTCTTTTGGCAATGGAGTCATAGTGAAGTTACCATTCCCTTTGTTCTCAATGTATACACTCGCGAAATTGGTTACCTCATAGTTTACTGAACTAGACAGCTGATCCTCTTCGTAAATTTCCTCTAAACTCGCTGTCGCAAAACCTTCATAGGTCGGAAATTTTTCGCCTATAAATGGCATCTGAACCGTTGAACATTCTTTACCTCTAACAGGAACCTTACGTCCTTTGTATAGTTTACTCAACACAATGTCCATCTGTCCATTGTCATCAAAATCATTCGCAAAGATATACAAAGGTTTCTTTTTTGTGGGATGAAACTTATTGTTCAAACCAATATTACCCACCACAAAATCTTCATCGCCATCACCGTCCATATCGGCCTTTAGTAAGCTAGACCACCAACCATTTGTGTCTTCTAAACCTAAAGACTTCGTCTCATTAGTAAAGCTTTTTCCGTTGTTTTTAAACAAAGTAATAGGCATCCACTCTCCTACCATGAGCAAATCCATATTTCCATCTGAATCTGCATCTGTCCATTCTGCCGCAGTTACCATTCCGATCTTTTCAAGTTTGGGCGCCAGTGTTTGTGTTTGATTGGTAAATGTTCCTTTGTCGTTGACCAAAAGATAGGATGTGGGGGCAACAGGATACTTTCCAGGAGTTGTTCGCCCACCGACAAAAAGGTCTAAGTCACCATCTTTATCCCAATCCATGGCGGCTATCGTTTTTGTACTTGATGTTATTTTTGGCAATCGACTTTTGTCAAATGCAAAATTACCTTTT
The DNA here is from genome assembly GCA_937959375.1 of uncultured Saprospiraceae bacterium. GTDB lineage: Bacteria > Bacteroidota > Bacteroidia > Chitinophagales > Saprospiraceae > CALGLS01. The sequence goes on along the minus strand of CALGLS010000456.1, from coordinate 4,007 downwards.
CCATCGTTTAGATAAATTCGGTCTTGCAATAAGTTTTCTTTATTTTCAAAATCACCACCACCACCACTTGCAACGTACAAGTCTAAATCTCCATCACCATCTATATCGACAAACGTTGCTTCTGTGTCTTCATACTTCGCGCTGCTCGTAAAGGTTGTTGTAGCTTGCGCAGCAAATTGACCATTTCTGTTTTGTAAATACAAGGCTCCTGCTTGATCTTTGGCTCCACCCACATAAAAATCATCCATTCGATCACCGTTTACATCACCAACTGCGATAGCTGGACCTAAACGCGATTGACCATGTGGTAAGAGAACTTCCTTATCAAAGTCATTATAAAGATTTTCTTCATGCTTGAATTGTGGTGACAAATAACGGTTGCTGATATTGGCAAAAAGCGGCATTACTTTTTCTTTCATTTTTCGAGTGCTAGCAACCTTTTGTTTGTCGATAAGATGTAATTGATTGATTTTTGGATTTTGCAAAACCGTTTGTGTTCCATCTTTCCACAAAATTTCTAATCTATCAATGTTAGTTCGACTTCCCAATCCAAAATGCGCAAGAGGTTCTACCGCAGATTGATAACCACGAGTAAAGGCGTAGTCAATAGACTGCATTTCATCACCATAGTAAATGTTTATTTTAGAATGCAAAACGGTGGTGTTCGTCAATCCATTTTTTAGTTTAACCTGCAGGTAATTTCCTTCCTTTTTTTCTCTACTATTATTTTTATACACAAAAGCGGCTTGGTCAAAATTATTGATCACTAGATCTAGATCTCCATCTTGGTCGAAGTCGGCATAGGCTGCGCCATTAGAAAAAGAAGGTGCTGCAAATCCCCAATCATTTGTCTTATCTTCAAAATTCAACCCATTTGTATTTTTAAAAATCGAGTTAGGAACAGGATTGACAGCCGCCTTGGAAAGATGCTCATAATAATCTTTAGCAGAAAATGCATCGCCTTTCGCTTCGCGTAGTTCATTCAAACTAATTACCCAATCATTGTTTTTTACTTCTTTTTTAAAGCCATTGGTAATCATTAAATCTTTTAAACCATCATTGTCAAAGTCTGCCAGGAGCGGCGCCCAACTCCAGTCAGTTTGTGAAACACCTGCAAACAAACCAATGTCACTCATGATTCCAAAACCATTATTGACACACAAGCTGTTCATCATGTATTGAGGCGTAAAACTTTTTACACCAGATAGGTATCTAAATGTATTTACATCCATAGAAGCCATCAAAAGTTTGCTACGTTCATGGTCCGCAGGTGTCATATCTAACACGGCAAGATCGGTTAATCCATCATTATTAAAATCAGCAGCATCACAGCCCATCGCAAAGTAAGAAGTATGACTTAGTTTTGAACCAATGTTATCGGTAAAGGTTCCGTCTCCATTATTTAAAAACATAAAATCTGGAATGAAATAATCATTAGCGATGTACACATCTAAAAAGCCGTTTTGATCGAAATCGTTAACAGAAATGCCCAAACCAAATCCAATTTTCTGTATACCTGCTGCTTTCGAAATATCGGTAAATTTCCCATTTCCTTCATTGCGATAAAGCGTACTACATTCTCTGTTATAATTTTCAGGGCTCAGTTTACCCGCAAGCTCAAACCACTCTTCAGCTCCAAATCCTCTTTTTCTTAGTCCATGATTTATGACCCAAAGATCGAGGTCGCCATCATTGTCCATGTCAAAAAAACTTGCTTGTATAGAACGAGAATGGTCGTCAATTCCATAAGCTTTTGCTTGTTCTGTAAATGTATTGTTTCCTTTGTTGATAAACAATTCATTGCGCATAGCATTTGCATTATTAGAAGGTCCTGAGTTGCAAACATAAATATCTAGTAATCCATCTTGATTGATGTCAACCATAGTGACCCCTCCTCCCCACTTGTTACTTTGAATTCCTGCAGTTTTTGAAATGTCCTCAAATTTAAAACCTCCTTTATTGATATACAATCGATTGGGTACATCATTTCCACTAAAAAACACATCAGGCAGACCATCGTTATTTACATCTCCAACGGCAACTCCTGCTCCGGCGTAGAAATACTCGAAAAAGGCAAAGCCTCTATCTTCGGAGTCGATTGCTTTATTTTCAAAATCTATTCCTGTGGCGCTCGCTGACAAAAGTTCAAACTGTTTGCTAGTATTAGCTCGTACAGTTTCTCCCCCGTCTGACTTACAAGCAAACATCCCAGTCATCAACAATAAATAGACGAATGCTGCTGGTTTAAACAAGCTAAAACCTTTACTTCTATCAGAATTCATCTTGCTGTTATGGCTTAATTTATTATTATACTTAGACATATTACGGTATTGTTACAATTGATCTTTTTGAATGCAAAAATTGCATTTTTATGAATATTTAAAGGTAAAAACTATTCTTTGCATTTTACCTATAAATAAAATCAATATTTTCTTATTTAATTCGATCAAGCCAGATTTTAGCGGATACATTATTTAAAAAGTATCTTTAACTTCTTTGTAAATTTTACGGAAATTTAGAGTATGTTTAAATTTCGTTTTCAGAGGCGAAAAGACAGATGTTTTGTGTTGAACGATGCTTATTTTTTTTAGGAATAGCAGAGCTATTGCTGAATAAATAGCAGAAGTACAACGCAAAATATCGCTTTTGAAGGCATGAAATATGAAGTTTAAACATACTCTTAAATAAATTACACCAAAAATAATCTGATGGTAAGCAAACTAAAAGCTGTATTGTTAATATGGATTTCCTTTAGCGTGTTTTGTTTGGCACAAACAGATGACAAGCTTGTGGAGTATTCACCTGATTTTACCTTCAAGGAGGGTTTGTACTTGACATTTAACGCATGGAAACAAAACGATCCAATAGCAATAAGAGATATTGTTACAGACTTCGACCCTAAGAGCAAACGATTCTTCATCAATTTACTTTCAAAAAGATATGTGACCTACTTTGATGGCAAAAGAAATCGAGAAATAGAATCGAAAGAATTTTTTGGTTATTCTCGAGGCAAAAAAATATACACCGTAGATCATTATCCAATACAAATCATTGGCTCCATTTGTCACTACACTGTTGATTTAAACAAAACAGCAAGGCAGCAACTAACACGCTATGCTTTCTTTGGAATTTTTGCAAGAACGAACACCGAACAATTAAAGAGTTACATTATTGATTTTGAGAAAAACTCAAGCTATCATTTCAATACAAAATCAATCGAGTTTATTATAAAGCGTGACAAAGAACTGTATAAAAAGTATAAGAAAGACAGAAGACGAAAAAAGACAAAAATGCATCAGTATCTCTTAGAGTACAATGAGCGTAATCCTCTTTATTTTCCGAAATAAAAGTGAACCAAGGCATCCTCTTTTTCACCCTATTAAAATTGTAGTATTGCACAGCATTGAAAAATAAAACGTACAAATTAGAACAATCCGAAAAGGTATTGAGATTAGAAATTCCATCTACTAAATATCGTTTTTTTAGTTTACATACCATCATTGGAATTTTGTTATGTCTAATTATGGTTGCCATTTCGATGATAGTCATAGTTACCGACCTTTCAATTGGAAGCTTTATTATTGGCGGTCTACTCATCGCTTTTTCTTTGTACTCCATCTGGGGATATTACAGCACCTATCAATGGGTTACAATCGGTACCGAAAATTTAATCATTGATAAACCTAAAGGTAGCTTTCACTACTATAAACTGGATTCGAATAAATTTGATGAACACAAAACAAATCTTAAATCTCTTAGTGAATTTAGATGGTGCATGGAGAATGACGAATATGTTGACGTTCATCCACGAGAAGGACTTCAAGGTGGTCGAATTTGTTTTTGGATTAATGGCCAAAAAGTTCGATTTGGAATTTCGTTATCGAAAGATGCAGCTCGATCCTGTATTGACGAGTTAAATGCATTCTTATCTTGAGTTTGTTTATCAAAAAATGTAATATCTAAGACCTTAAAAATAATTCAAAGCATGAAATTCATTTGCAATACCT
>CALGLS010000455.1 GCA_937959375.1 uncultured Saprospiraceae bacterium | reverse complement strand
CCACCTGACCCGGTATAACCTGTTGCTGAAATTAGGACATTATCTAAACCTGCAAATTTTCCTTTTGAAAAAGTATAATACTTCATACTTGCCAAGTCAACATCTGTTAACTTCTGTAAAGCTGCCGTTGCTTTTGGTCCTTGTATGGCGAGTAGTCCTGTTCGGTCAGAAATGTCAATCATCTGAGCGTCGAAGTCATTATGTTGTTTGATCCAGTTCCAATCTTTTTCGATGTTAGATGCATTAACAACTAACATAAATGCTTGTTCACCTTCCGAGCATTGGTTCTCATCTAAGCGGTATACCAATAGGTCGTCAACGATTCCACCATCATGGTTGGGCAAACAAGAATATTGAGCATCACCGATCTCTAGTTTCGTAACGTTGTTAGAAGTTACTTTTTGGATGAGGTCAGCTGCTTGTTTTCCTCTGATGACAAACTCTCCCATATGAGAAACATCAAAAACTCCTACACCATTTCGTACGCAGTGATGTTCTTCTTTTATATTGGTATAAGAGATTGGCATATTATAACCTGCGAATTCTGCCATTCGTGCTCCAAGTTCGATATGCTTTTCTGACAAAGGAGTATTTTTCATCTTAGTTATTTTTTCGTTTTTTGATTAAGCTGTTGTTTAAAATTTAGACCGTTTCGGTTAACGAACAGTCACTTTCTTAATTCTGTCACCCTGCTCAAGTTCATGCACTACATTCATTCCATCAGTCACTTGCGCAAAAATAGTATATTTTCCATCTAAATGTGGTGTCGGAGCGTGCGTAATAAAAAATTGAGTACACTCTGTATGGTATCCTGATCGAGCCATTCCTACCACTCCTTCTCTAATATAATTTGCCATTGGTAATTCTGTTCGAATAGAGTAATCTAAGGCACCATATCCGTCTCCTCTTGAACAACCTCCTTGTGCTACAAAATTAGAAACGACTCTATGAAAATTTTTCCCATCATAGTACCCATTTTTAGCTAGTTGAATAAAATTCAAAACCGACCCTGGCGCTAAGTCTGGATAAAAGTTAAGGGTAATGGATCCTTTATCTGTTTCGATTTCAGCACTTACACCCTCTGGTAAAGCGTTGTGCATTTCCCAATCGATTGGGTGATTGTAATTCGCTTTAATGTCTTCACTATTTTCCTTTCCATTAAAGAAGTCCAATGTTTGTTTGATCTCCAACCAAGTTTCCATCTCCTTTGGCAAAGAAAGTTTTGCTTTAGCTTCGACTAAAAAATCAAGTGAATCAACTAGGTCAATAAAACCTAATTCTGGTTTTCTCAGAACTTCTGCAGCAAGTGCCATCATTGATACATCACTTTTTTCAACAGCTTCGACGAAGGCATCTTTCAAATCTCTCTTCACCACCTTTGATCGTGCGTTTCCAAAAAATTTAACAAAGTCAGGATTACTTGCAATGGCTGCCAGTGCTTGTACACTCGCTGTTCGCACAATCACATCATTCACTTCAAAACCTTGTTCTTTTATGAATTTATAATTCCAAGGGTACTGCCCTAGCGCTTGTATTATTTCTGCTTTTTCGTAGCTATTTTTAGCTGTTGCTAAACGGTTTTTTAGTTCACTATTGAGTTGGCTCTTAGTCACTTCAAAGTAAGCAGGCATGTATTTGTTCGCAGCATTATAAAGTGCCATCTGCACCTGCCAATGTAAAGTAGTATCACGAGCTTTTCGCCAATACGCATTCGCTCCTCTAGCAATTCCATTGTTGATAAAAAACTGTGCTGCCGTTTTCGCTACATTTAAATTCTTATCGTCAAGTAAAGGTGTGATTGTTGGTTCTACCTTTTTGTAATCAAATTGACCAAGCGCTCTTATAATATTACATTTGACACGATAATCTTTTTCTATTGCGAGTCGGTTGGTTAATGCGTTTAGCGCGATTCCCGAATTCTTTTGTCCCAAGCCCAGTGCTATCCCCATGCGAATGTCAGGATTAATACCTTGCGCCAAAGCTTTGGATAAAGAAAGCGTGGCCATACTATCCAATTTAATATTTTTTGCACGAGCAAAATAATTAGCAGCGATGAGACGTACACTTTCGGGATAACCTCTTCTTGCAATAAAATCAACCATTCTACTAGTTCCTTCCGGAACGACTTTACCTCGCAATGCGAAACGGTAAAGTCCCCAGGCTTGTCCTTCCAGTAAGGTGGTATCTGCTCGTAAAAAAGTACTGATCGTTGCTATATTGAATAAGGATTGTTGAGACCCAGTTTTTCCGATTGCTTCCAGAATTGTTCCTCTGACTGCATCAGATACAGCAATGGAATCTCCTGGTTTGAAAGCTTGGATCAATGCAGACTCTGCTTTATCATCTCCAATTTGTCCAAGTGCATAGGCAGCTGCAATACGCACATCCATCACTTCATCTTTCAGTAATGGAATTAAACTATCCACTGCGGCTTTATCCAAAACAGATGCAAAAGCTAGAGCAGCACCATAACGGTAGGTTGGATCATTGTGACGGAAGTAAGTAATTAAGCTATCTGTCTCTTGCTTGTCCTGTAAGGTGAGTATGCGTTGCAATTTTGGATTGGTAAGATCCCAATTTACGTCTGTTATCTTTTTATCTTCAACAGGTTTGCATTGCAACAGAAGCAAGACTGCAACTGACAGCAGTATAATTTTTTTGAACATAGCGTGTTTGTTAATATTGGTAGTAGGATTAGTTCGTAAACATAGACAACTTGTAAAACGAAGCTTTACAAGTTGTCTGATACGTTGAAACCTATTTTATCGAAAGACAAATTAGAAGTGCTATTGGCACAAAAGAGGTCTATCCAGCTTGTCTAGCTTTACGAGCATCAATAAAACTTTTGATAAAAGCAACCATAGCTAATAGGCCAGTAATACTTGGCACTGCGGCTCTAATTACTTTCATTCCTCCAACATCTAATGCCTTTGGTAAAAGTCTGCCAGCCATTACAACCAAAACAAGTAAGGTCAAAACGACAGCAATGTGAGCGATAACTTTATTTTCTTTTTTCACGCCTCCGTTAAGTAGAAGTAAGATAACTCCAAAACCTACAGGAATAAAAGCGGTGGGTGATTGAGTTGCAAAATACCCCCAAAGTCCCATAACAATCAAGGCAACTGCATTAATAAGATTGGCAACATGTGCTTTCATAATTGGATGTTTGTTTATTTAGTAAATCAATTGAATTTCTGTTGAGGTTAATCCGCGCTGAGAGTTTACTTCAATGAACTGTATCTCTGCCTTCCCGCACCTCAAATCCTAAAGGAAGCCATATTCGGAGACACAGTTGAGTCAACATTCTCCCGCTGATTATTTCCCGTCTCCAAAATCTTCATCTTCCTCTTCTTCTTCGGTTTCTCCATCTGGAGTAGGGATGCTGTCCGTTTCTTCTTCATCTCCAAAGTCTTCATCCCCAAAATCTTCGTCACCAAAGCTTTCATCTTCTTCTACATCTGGCATCTCTCCATTTTCATCTAACATGTCAGGACGAAGGTCGCTATCATATCGATACTCTTCACAATCGAGAACAATTCCTAGGTCCCCAGGAGGCACATAAAATCTTGCATCCGGATTATAGTCTACCGTTTTATCGGCTTCTATTTTTAGTAAAAACTTGGAGAAAAACGGTCTTGCCATTTTTGCACCAATCCCCAATCTCAAATCACGAAAACGAATCCAGTTCGCATCTCCCCCTACCCAAGTACCAACGACTAAGTCTGGAGAAAGCCCCATAAACCACCCATCTACGTAATCATTGGTCGTTCCGGTTTTTCCACCGAGTTGACTTTTTATTTTATTAAAACCAGACAGACCTTGTGTCATTACTTTATTTAACATGGTTACCATCACGTAGTTCGGGTTCGGGTGTAATGCAACTCGAGCTTCAGGAATTTCTTCGTAAATCAATCGGCCGTTTCCATCTTCTATTCTTGTGATAAAGATAGGTTTGTTGTACATCCCATTGTTGGCAAAAGTGGTATACGCACCAGTCATATCAATCACTGAAAGATCGGCAGCTCCGAGACAGATGGAAGGTTGTTTAGGAACTCGGTATCTTCCGTTTCTTACTTCTGAACTATCCAGTCCCATTTTGTGTACTAAGCCACGAACGTATTCTGTATCTCCCAATTGCTTCATCAAATAAGTGGAAACTGTATTTTTAGAATGCATCAATCCTTTGAATAACGTATACGGCTGACCTGAGTACTCACCATTTGCATTTGCAGGTGTCCAATCATCCAATAAACCAAAATTCCCTTCACTTTCGTGAATGGTGTATGGCAAATCAAAAACAGTCATACAAGGTGAAACGCCCTGATGTGCAATTACTGTTGAGTAAATAAATGGTTTGAATGTAGACCCAACTTGACGATCAGAAGTTACGTGATCGTATTGAAAATACTTGTGGTTGATTCCCCCTACCCATGCTTTTACGTGACCAGTCTTTGGATCAACAGCAATAGATCCTAACTGCAAAAACATACTGTGATATTTGATCGAATCTAGTGGACTCATAACGGTGTCCGCTTCCATTTTATCGTTGTAAGCAAAGACTTTCATTTTTACGTCTGCATTGAAATTCTTTTCTACTATTTTTTTGAACTTACGATATTCAATTTTTAAAGTACGCCATTTGTCGCCCTTCAATATCTTACGATATTTTGCAGCTAATTTGGGTCCAACATATTTTTTAGAAACTAGTTTAGCTAAACTTCCTTTGTCTTTATCCTCGTTCATCATTCTTCGAATATCAACATCACGAATCGCATAGTTATCCACTGTTGCTCCTACTTCTTTCAGTATAGGTCCCAAATGTTTTTCGCGCAAGCGACCATAACGATCCGTGTTCGAAATATAGCGTTCCATTGTTCGCTTTCGCGCACTGTTCAATGCTTCAATTGCTTCAGGTTCTTCTTCTAATTTTTCTGGATCTTCGTAAGTCCAAGGATCCTTTCCTTTCCAGTGTTTCCAGAATTTTTTCTGTAAACTTGACATATGTTCCTCCATGGCTTCTTCCGCATACTCTTGCATGGTTGTGTTCAATGTCGTATAGATTTTTAATCCATCTCGATAGATGTCGTATTTAGTTCCATCAGGTTTTCTGTTTTCCTCTCTTCCCAGAATCTCTTTGATCCCTTCCCCTAATTTCATTCGGAAATAAGGCGCTAATCCATCGGTATGTGTTTGTCGATTGAAACTTGTCAAATCCATTGGCAACATTCGTAAAGAATCATATTGCTCTTGGGTGATAATGTTACTCTTCTGCATTTGTTTGAAGACCACCATTCTTCGATGGAAAGTTGTGTCTGGACGGCGAATCGGATTAAACAAGGATGGGTTTTTAAGCATGCCGATCAAAGTCGCTGCTTCTTCTATTTTCAAAGAGTCTTGTCCTTTTGCAAAATAAACCTCAGAGGCTGCTTTGATACCGTAGGCATCGTAGAGGAAACTAAACTTGTTGAGATACATCGCAAGAATTTCTTCTTTGGTGTAACTACGTTCCAGTTTAACTGCAATAATCCATTCTTTAAATTTCTGAATCACACGTCCTAAACCAGAGCCTGGCTGTTTGGTAAACAACATTTTTGCAAGCTGCTGAGTAATGGTACTCGCACCACCCGCACTTTTATTATTAAGCAATAGCGTTTTTGTTAAAACACGAGCCAATGCTTCACCATCAATACCACAGTGATCGTAGTAACGTTCGTCTTCCGTTGAAACTAGAGCTTGGACTAAATATGGTGAGAGTTCTTCGTAAGAAACTGGTATTCTATTTTCGACATAATAACGGCCTAAAACTTTACCCTTATCATCAAACACCTCAGAAGCAAGATTACTATTTGGGTTTTCTAATTCCTCAAATGTAGGTAGGTCTTGAAAAGAGAAGAATACAAACATACCGACGATGCCTAGTATACCTAGAATAGCCAATATCCACATCCATTTAGCCAATTTGCGATGCTTTGCAGTGCGATCTTCAGGCAACGGTTGATCAGTATTACTGATATCTGTATTTTCCATGAATTTCAGTTTTTTATTAGTATGCTTAATTCCTCTTTCCCAAAGGTTAGCAAACATACGAAAATAGTACTGTTTGATCTACGTAAACGGGGGAGAAATGTGTCATATTGTGAGACCGCTTTGCTAAGAGATCGCTTCGCTAAGAGACCATGCCGGCGCTGCCACCATTGAGAGACCGCTTTGCTGAGAGACTTTACTCGAAATCAGGACTATTATCTAGGACTGGTAGGGAGTCTGATCAGGCAATGGAAAATTCAAACTCAAACTCAGTTCACTCAACCGCGACACATACTAGAAGGAAACCTACGTTAAATGGGAAGTCTCTCAGCGAAGCGATCTCTCAGTGAGCCTTGCTCACGATCTGACAGCCTGCCTGCCGACAAAGACTACAGTATATACATAAGTTGTAACTCAGAAGTATTTTATGAAATTTGAAAAATTTTGAATCGTTGAGTTCTGAATTTTGAATCGTTGATTTTGTCTTCCACCGTGTAAAATACCATAAATTTTAACCATTAATCGAATGTCAATGTTCAGGGGAAAATCAAAATTCAGAAATCAACAATTCAATGATTCATTATTACCTTACTTTAATGCCAAGTGAACAATTACAATAGACTTATGTATACACAGTAGCCGACAAAGGCGGGCGTAGCGATCTCGCAGCGAAGCGATCTCACTAAAGCGTCAGCGAATTATAGTAACGTAAACTATCGAGGATGGAGTCTTCAGCGCTTGTACAGTCAAAAACACTACTTCCTAATCCTTTGAGATAGGTAAAGTTGATGGTTTTTCCTTGATTTTTTTTGTCTTGAGACATAATCTCGAGATACTGCGGAAAATCTGTTTCGGAGAGCATACTCTTTCCGTAAAGTCCAATGATATAATGGCTAATGGTTTTCAAGTTTGTTGCAGAGAGTTCATTTTCTTTTTGGGACAACCAAGCTTCGCAAACCATTCCGATAGCGATGGCTTCGCCGTGAAGGAGTGGTTTATTGCTATTGAGGGCAACACTTTCTAAGGCGTGACCGATGGTGTGTCCAAAATTTAATACTTTTCGGATGCCTTTTTCGAAAGGGTCTTGTTCTACCACATTTTGCTTGACTAATAAAGATCGGTAGATTAAATCTTCCATTTCAAAATCATAGATATCTTCCACGGCAACGATATCGTTCCATAAGTTCACATCAGCAATGAGACCATGTTTAATGATTTCGGCGAAGCCACTTCTGAGTTCTTTGTAGGAAAGTGTTTTGAGGAAAATGGGATCGATAAAAACTGCTTTTGGATTTTGAAAAAGTCCGATTGCGTTTTTCACTTCATTGAAGTCGATACCAAGTTTTCCGCCGATTGAGGCATCGACTTGTGCTAGCAAAGTGGTTGGAATTTGAATAAAAGCCATTCCGCGTTTAAACGTAGCGGCGCAGAATCCTCCCATGTCTCCAATCACTCCTCCTCCCAAATTAATGACAAGGCTGTGTCGATCAAGACCGTGTTCCATCATTCGTTGCCAAATAGTCTGGCAAGTTGCTATCGTTTTATTTTTTTCTCCGGAAGGTATCTCTATCAGATGAAACGAATGGCCTTTTACATTTTCTCTAAAAATTGGCAAGCAATCTTTTACAGTATTTTCATCTACGATAACAGCAAGTTTACTAAACGTATTTTCATTTAAAAATGTGTTGACTTTCGTCCAAACATCACCGACTTCTATTTTGTAATCTGAGAGATTTAAGGTTTTCATTATTATGCTGTTAACGATCGTTTATATTTCAAACTGTTTCACTATTTCCAATGACTTTACGGTCCATGCTTTTGGTTTGTCATTAAAAAGGACTTTTGTTTTGGCCCAAGTTTTTGCAAATAAATCGGAGTGGCGATAGTTATTCAAATCGTCTTCGCTTCTCCAGAAACTGAACGTAAAAATCACGTTGGGTGTTTCGGGCATTTGCATTAGTTCTAGATGCAAACATCCTTCTGCTTTGGCGATATAAGGTTTACTTTCGTTAAAAACGCTTAAGAAGGTTTCCAGTTTTTCGACTTGGAAACTCATTTTTACTATTCTTTTTATCATGATTGTTTTTGTGTAAACAAATTAAAGTAGGGTCAGGGCTTGTGTGTGTGTGTCTGTGTGTCTGTGTGTGTGTGTGTCTGTGTGTGTGTATGTGTGTAAATGATAGCCGTGGCAAAGTCATTTTATTCCTTTGGGGGAACAGGACTTAACAGGCCGACCAAGAATGCAATATGTCTAAATATTTGATCATATCTCTATATTTATTTTTTTTAAATGTAAAACCGCAAAATGATAAAGTCAAAATGTAAAAGTTGCCGAATACCGTGGCAAACAAGATGTATTCGCGATCGCGGGAAAACTTTTACATTTGGACTTTTGCGGTTTTACATTTTACATTTAGACCCTGTTCCGAATGCCAAATTCAATTAACGGTCAGCCTGAGAAGACCGAAGTTTCTCGCGATCGTGTACCTACGTTAGTGGGAAACTTCGGACTCTATCTGGCAGCACAGCTAGACAGGTTCGGACTTCCGTCTCCGGTCTTTTTTGGTACAAAAAAAATCATGCAAACAACACATACATACTACAGCCTAAGATACGGCACCTTGTCTCCCCAGCAACTCGTCGCAGCAGCGAAAGAGCAGGGGCTCACTACGCTTGCACTGACCGATATCAACAATACCTCCTGTAGTTTTCAATTCATAAAAGCCTGCGAGGCAGAAGGGATAAAGCCGATTTTGGGAATCGAATTTAGAAGAGAAGGAAAGTTACTTTATGTTGGTCTAGCCAAAAATGCAGAAGGCTTTCGGGAGCTCAATCAGTTGCTGACAAAAAGTTCGCTCGATGGGATTCCGCTACCAAAGATAGCACCAGCGATGAAAAACGTTTTTGTCATTTATGAAAATTATCCCAAAGATGTAAAGCGTTTGCGTGATTACGAATACATTGGAATTCGACACCGTGATGTGAACGCTTTGTACAGCAGTTCCCTGCAAAATAATCTGGAAAAACTCGTGATGTTTAACCCCGCAACCTTTCTAAATGAACAAGGTTTTAAAGTACATAAACTGTTACGAGCCATTGATTTAAATGTACTCATTTCAAAACTAACTTCAACGGATCACGCCGAACTTTCAGCGCAATTATACCAAGCAGATTACCTCAAAGGTTTTTATGAAAATTATTCTCAAATAATTAAAAACACAGCGACACTATTCGAAGCTTGTTCTATCGAAATGCCGAGTACATTTAAAAACAACCGACAAGCATTTACCGGATCGAAAGAGGGCGATTTACAGTTGCTAACCAAACTAGCAGTCAATGGTTGCAAGCGTAGATATGGTGACAACCATGAGGATGCAATGGCGCGTGTCCGCAAAGAATTGAATGTAATTCATCGAATGGATTTCGCACCTTATTTTCTAATAACTTGGGATATCATTCGTTATGCACAAACCGCAGGTTATCATCACGTAGGTCGTGGAAGTGGTGCTAACTCAATTGTTGCTTTTTGTCTGTATATCACCGATGTAGACCCACTTGAATTAGACCTTTACTTTGAGCGATTTATCAATCCTTATCGGACGAGTCCACCTGATTTTGACATCGATTTCTCATGGGACGAACGGGATGACGTGACGGACTACATATTCAAGCGCTACGGCCGTGAATATACCGCTTTGTTAGCCACCTACAACACCTTTAAAGGGAAGTCAATCATTCGTGAATTAGGTAAAGTTTTTGGTTTGCCCAAAGCAGATATTGACCTGATAATCAATGAACCACATGCAGTAGAGAAGCATCATGCTTACGCAAAATATATTTTCAAATATGGAAAGTTGATCGAAGGTTTTCCAAACTACTTATCAATTCATGCAGGCGGAATTTTAATCACCGAACAACCGATCAATTACTTTACAGCTTTGCAACTCATGCCCAAGGGGTTTCCAATCACACACTTCGATATGTACGGTGCCGAAGATTTGAATTTACATAAATTTGATATCCTCAGTCAACGTGGTTTGGGACACATAAAAGATGCCGTCAATCTCGTTCAGCAAAACCAAGGAAAAGCAGTTGACATCCACAACGTCACCAAAATAAAGAATGATCCTCTGGTTCGTAAGCAGTTGCGATCGGGGAATTGCATCGGTTGTTTTTATATCGAGTCACCAGCGATGCGTGGCCTGTTGAAAAAACTGCGCTGCGATAATTATGTGCATTTGGTGGCAGCCAGTTCGATCATACGACCAGGGGTCTCGAAGTCGGGAATGATGCGAGAATACATCAATCGTTTTCATCATCCAGATAGTTTTGATTATGTACATCCTGTTTTTGAAACGCATTTGGGAGAGACCTATGGCGTGATGGTTTACCAAGAAGATGTCATGAAAATTTGTCACCATTTTGCAGGACTTGATTTAGACGAATCAGATGTTCTCCGAAGAATTATGACGGGCAAGAAAAAATCATCAGCGGCTTTTGCTCGCCTTCGCAAAAAGTATTTTGAAAACTGCCGAGCTCGCAACTACAGCGATGAATTAGCCAACGAAGTCTGGCGACAAATTGAAAGCTTTAGTGGTTACTCGTTTTGCAAAGCGCATTCAGCAAGCTACGCCGTAGAGTCTTTTCAAAGTCTGTTCCTGAAAGCTTACTATCCACTCGAATTCATGGTCGCCGTGATCAATAACTTTGGTGGTTTTTATCGGACTGAAGTTTACGTACATGAAGCGCGTATGAGTGGCGGCATTATTCATGCACCCTGTGTCAATAAAAGCATTCACCTCACTACGATATATGGCAAAGATGTTTTTATCGGTTTCATTCAAATCCATCAAATGGAACGACGAACGGTGCATCAACTTATACACAAACGAGCAAGAGGAGGAGACTTTCGAAATATCGCCGACTTCCTACATCGCGTAGAGATCAGCGGAGAGCAATTGGATCTACTCATTCGAATCGGTGCTTTTCGTTTCACGGGACTGACTAAGTATGAATTGATGTGGGAAAAAAATACGGTCTTTGATCCTCGCGCCAAACAAACTTCTGATATTAGCCTTTTTGAAAACGAAGGCTATGAATCTTTTACTTTACCAACATTAGAAGAAGG
>CALGLS010000454.1 GCA_937959375.1 uncultured Saprospiraceae bacterium | reverse complement strand
TCTTCAAAAAAGTGACGGAGTGTTGATGTTTCAATCTTTTTGCCATCCAATTCTCCATAGCCTCTTGACTGAATTAAAACGCCAGTAATGGCTTCGTCTTTCAGATTCAGAACGTAGGTTTCCCAAAGGTCGTCATCCTTGTCGCTCGGTACGACTACTATCGCTAGGTCTTCGACTTTAAGTTGAGGGATATCTTTTTTCATTGCTTGCTTAGCATTACTGATGGGTGCACCATCGGTTATTTAATCTTGAATTCGAATAACTCGGCAAAGTGTTTAATTATTGTGTCTTTGACCGCTTGTTGATCAACTGCTTTTCCAAGTTCTATGGCCATTGTTGTAACGGCTTTATTGTCGTCGCTGATTCCGCATGGAACGATGTGTCCAAAGTAAGCGAGATCAGTATTGACATTTAGCGCAAAGCCATGCATGGTTACCCAACGGCTCAAGTGAACACCAATAGCACATATCTTACGTTTAGGAAGCACTTGTGTTTCAGGGAGCCATACCCCAGTGAAACCTTCTTCTCGCCCTGCCTTCAAACCAAAGTCCGCCAATGTACGGATGATCGCCTCCTCAATAAAACGAACATACTTGTGTACATCTGTAAAAAAGCAATCCAGATCAAAAATAGGATATCCAACGATCTGCCCAGGTCCATGAAAAGTAATATCTCCACCTCGATTGATCTTGTAGAAGCTAATCTCCTTTTCTTTTAGTTGATTTTCATCTAAAAGCAGGTGATCAATTGAACCGCTTTTACCGAGTGTGAATACTGGCTTGTGCTCACAGAATAAGAACGAATGCTCTTGTTGTTTAGCTTGACCACCTTCTTTTATATTACTCAGATTCAGTCGCTTAGCAGCTACTAACTCATTCAAAAGTCCTTGCTGGTAATCCCAGGCTTCCTGATAATCAATACTCCCTAAATCTTGTAATCGTACTTCTTCCATTTTTAATTTGTTGGCGCAAAATTAGTATTTTTTAGTTGAAAGTAAGTGCTTGGCCAAAATTGGGTTTACATAATTTAATTCTTACGCTTAATTCCTATTCAATTTGTATCTTTGAATCATACTAATCCCACAATAACATCATGAAACAGCTTATTGTTTTCGCAGCCCTCTTTGTTTTTTCTCAACAGTTTCTTTACGCTCAAATGATAACCGGCGGTATTTTTACTTACAACAATGATCCCATCCAGCATGTTGTCGTAACACTTAGCACTCCGACTGATACATTTGTTACCGTTACTGGGGTTGATGGTCTTTATCAATTCTTTATATCACCATCTGACACCGTGGGAACAATAACTGTAGATCGACCAACAACTGGTGCCGAGATTCAGAATGGCTTGACGCCTTATGACATGGCCCTCATCCAAAAATTAGCCGTAGGCGATTACAACATGTCTGACTTTTCGATTTACCAACTCATAGCTGGTGATACGAATAATGATGGCTACTGGAGTACTTATGATGCGATGCAAATTTATATGCTATTAATCCAAGCTGAGACAACGTACGCCAATAATCCGCATTGGAAATTCATCAGCGCTGACTATGAATTTGACAACTCCGTAATTCCAATACTTACTGAAGAACATAAGACCCTTCAATTAGCTGATATTCTTAATGGTTCTTCTACAAGTTTTCTTGGACTACGAAATGGTGATGTCAATGGATCGGCGATAACGTATGATTAAGAATTAGAAAATAAAATTAAAGCTTTTCAATGGATGACATTTTAGATGAAATAGAAGTTAGGAATACGAAAAAAACGTTTTCAATACTATCGTTAGTAAATGCTCTTTCAGTAATTGGCTTGCTTGGTTATTTTTCAACAATTTTCCCTACTCAAATTAAAGCATCAGACTACCTTATCGAACCACCTGTAGTCTTAATCACTGCTATCCAAATACTTTGTTTAACCGGTGTATTATTTACAGTATTGACCTTTGTAAAGAAGGAGCCAAACAGTCTTATAAAATGGCTAGGAACAATTTTGAATACCTTCATATTCTTTTTCATTCTTGGTCTGATTATTTTTGCTAAGTAACTGATCAAAAATAATGATAAGCTATTTTCGAGATTATTTCTTTATTAGACAAGGAACAAGAAACGGAGTTCCCCCTTAGGGTAATGAGTATTTTTGAGACGAAGTATAATGAAGAAAGAAACCAAAATAGGTTATTAATTATTTTGAGCATTTACTTATAGTTATTTAATTTCACAACATGAACCAAAGCAATCTTAACAAACTTTCAGAAGACCTCCTACTCCACGTAAAAATGGGCAAAGACACCATTGCTATTCGCAAAGAGATAGAAAATGCAGATCCACATTTATTACAAAGTGACCTCTCAACAGATAACAAGAAAAAAGCATTCTGGATTAATATTTACAATGCCTATTATCAGATTTTACGAAAGGAGAAAAATGTAAACAAACCAGAGATTTACAGAAAGAAGTTGTTTACCATTACTAGAAAATCGTTTAGTTTAGATGACGTAGAGCATGGTATCTTGAGAAGATATCGATATAAATATTCGCTGGGCTTCTTTGCTAATTTTTTTACCTCTAAATTTATAAAGGCAAATACTGTTGACACCTTAGACTACCGAATTCACTTTGCGCTCAACTGTGGTGCAAAAAGTTGTCCTCCAATTGCCTTTTACAATGCAGCCGATATTGATGCGCAACTTGATATGGCTACCCAAACATTTCTAGAAGGTGAAACTGATTTTGACGATGATAATAAAATCGTACATACAACGGCTTTGTTCAAATGGTTTTATGCTGACTTTGGTAGCACGAAAGGAATAAAGGCGATTTATAAAAAACAGTTAGGGAAAGACATTTCGGATTATTCGATCAAGTACAAGGAGTATTCTTGGGAGGATAATTTGGAGAATTTTGTGGAGGGCTAGAATTGGATAGAAGGTTGATATTTCTGAATTTCACAATCAAAAGAAAAAATGAGCAGATTAATTTTCATCATTGCTATATTAATTTTTTGTACTTGCTCTCAAAACGAAAGACCTGTTGAAACCTCAACCGAGTCACAATCAAATCCTACTGATTCTCTAGTTGACAATAGCACGACGCTCCCTAATCCAGTAGTAAAACCCATTACTTGCATCGAAGCATTAATCAATGCAGCAAGAGATAATGATTTGGCAACTGCTCGCAAATTATTAGACGATGGATGTGATGTAAATGGCACTATCTCAAATCATATCGAATCTTTTGTATCACCATTAAGATATGGGATTCATCATGAGGATTCTGAAATGGCAAAGTTACTTTTGAGTTATGGTGCAGCCCCTTGTCAAGATTTAGGACAAGAAAAGAGTCCTCTTGAGTATGCATTAAATTCAAGTCCATTTAAAACTTTTGAGTTATTAGCTTCAAAATGCAAAAATGTCAATATTCTACATTCAAGCACAAATTTTCCGACACCTTTAACTTGGGCAATAAAAAAAGGAAAAATAAATCGTGTCAACGTTTTACTTAAAAGAGGTCTTTCTCTAAATTCTGATTCATTAATTAGCTCCCTAACTCCACTCGCTGTCGCTTGCTCATACAACCAATTTGACATCTTCAAACTATTTCTAGAAAATGGCGCTGACGTAAATGCTCAATTTTCAGAAGAAGGAGAAGATTGCATTAAATGTCTCAATGAGATTTCTGTTTTGCATCAACTAGTATCTATGAATGACTATACCGACAAAAATATCGTGATGAAATTCCTAGAAGAATTAATGAAATATAATCCAAATATGAATATTGAAAATAGTCAAGGTTTTACAGCACTTGATTTTGCTTGTTTTGACTCAGATGTAAATTTAGTCCGTTGGTTATTCAATAATGGTGCAAAACTTGAGACAGAAGGTTATTCTGCTATTCACTGTGCGGCCATGTTTTCAAATTATAAAATGGTAGAAGTATTACTAAAGATAGGCGCCGATCCAAATTCTAAAACCAAAGATGGTCGTAGCCCATTTCAGGTTAGTTATAATTGCTGTGGTGATGGCTTTGGAGAAGGCATTACCGATTCAAATCGAATAAAAACGGCTCAATTATTATTGGAATATGGTTCTGACAAATCTGATATAATTACAGCCTGCGAAAGCGATTTTCATAGGAGCTTTTGTGATTCGACTCAGTTTAAAAAATTATTGCTAAAGTATTAATCACATGAAACTTTAGCTTTGTTTTTTCTCCAATGTGATTGCAACTTGAGCTTTGACTTTAACCTCATCTAAATATCACCCTACCACCCCAACCCCTTAACCTTCAACAAATTAACCGCATTCCGACTCAAACCCTTAACCGAGCGCCTAGCAAAAACTGCCGTCTCATCATAAAATAAAAACACCACCGGCGCCTCCTCAATCAATATCCGATCCATCTCTTGGTACATCGCCTTGCGCTTCGCGTCATCATTTTCTAACAAAGCAGCTTCATACAGTTCATCCAACGTTGCATTTTTAAAACGGGTATAATTCGGCGGAGCAGGATGCTTGCCATAAAACATGGTAACGAAAGTCTCCGGATCAGGATAATCCGCTATCCAAGAGGCACGAAAAAAACTAGCTTGCCCCTTACTCATCATTTCACGCAAAGTACCTGACTCTAGAATATCTACCTTGACCGTAATTCCCAAATCTTCCCACTGTCGCGCACAAAACGTACAGAGGTCTTCGTAGTCTTTATTAGTCATCAACTTGATTTCAGGCAGCCCTTCGCCATTTGGAAAACCAGCAGCAGCAAGCAATTGACTCGCCTTGTCGGGATCGTAAGAATATCCCTTCACTAGTTCTGGATTATGGGAAGGCAAACCTCTTGGCGTAAAACCAGAATTAGCGGCCTTACCTACATTATTTCGCATGGTTCGCAGCATCAACTCCCGATCAATTCCATAATTCAATGCCTGTCTGACTTCTTTGATTCGCAGCGGATTATTGGGATCATCCGATTCCATGTTGATACCCAAATATTCCATATTCAGATATGGTGCTTTTAGAAATTGTAATTGCTCACGAAGATTATATTGTAATTCACCATCTGGTGTCAACAACTCATTTACAAACGAAGCATCAAGCCCTGACATAAAGTCAATTCGACCATTCATCAATTCAAGATAAGCCGTTTTACGATCATTGATAAAGCTTAGTCGAATGCCATCAACCTTTGGTAAGGAAGCACCATTTTCTTTTTCAAAATAGTTCTCATTTTTCTTTAAGAATAAGGCTTGATTTTCCATCCATCGCTTAAACTGAAACGGACCAGTTCCCACCGGATGCTCCCGAAATGTTTTACCATAATGCTCTACAGCTTCCCGTGGCACCACACAGCAATATTGCATCGTCAAGATTCCCATCATTGGACGAAATGGGGCTTTCAAACGAAGGATAAAGGTACTATCGTTCGGAGCCGAAAAAGCGTTCTCATCTGCTATCTTTCCTTTAAAAATCCATCCGCCAGGTGAACCAACATTTTTATCTAAAATGCGACCCAAACTATACACCACATCATCTGCCACTAACTTTCGTCCCTTCCCATTGGGGAATGCTTCATCGTCATGAAAATACACATCGTCTCTCAAATGAAAAGTATATGTTAAACCATCATTGCTCAGGTCCCAACTTTTTGCTAAACAAGGACGCACATTTAATGTATCATCTAATTGCACCAATGAATTGTACAGATGGTCTATCGCCCAAATGTTATTTTGGCTTCTTGCAAATGCAGGATCAAGTGAGGTCACCGCATTTGGTTGGTTGTAATGAAATACTTTTAAATGCGATCTATCTGGTCCCTCGTTTCCACAACCGAGCAGAAGACCGATAAAAAAGATGAAGATGGTATTTTTAATATTGTCGTTCATTATTTCTGATTATAGTTCTTGTCAAAAGTTATTGACTTGATTTATTTGTTTTCACGCGAACGCGGTTTTGGACATGATGAACAGGATTTACAAGATTCTTTTTCTACTTAAGCTATCAGTTTGAAACCGATCGAAGTTTAATAATCAATCAGGGCTGTGTTAAGATTCTGGTAATCATGTTTAGCAAATCAAAAAAAGCAAGCAAAAGAATACTGTTGCTCGACAATTACCATATAATGACCAATTTTTCCGCAAATTACTTTACTTTTGCCCAAAATCTAAAATTATGAATAATTCTAAAGGTATTTCTCTAATTTCTTTCGCATTCGTTTTACTCTTTTTCATGTCCTGCGGCAGCGACTCAGGTACGAAGCATCCAGCTCCAAACGCACATGATGGTCATGCACACGCAGCAGGTGAGCACAAGGAAGGAGATGGACACGATCATTCGGGCCACGCCCATGACACAAATCCTCATGCACATGCCGCTGAAGATGGTCCAAAAATGACGGATCTAAAATATGAAGGTGAAAAGAATTTTAAAACCGTAAAGCAATTAACTTTCGGTGGTGACAATGCGGAAGCATATTGGAGTTTCGATAATTCGAAATTAGTTTTCCAAGCAACTAACGAAGAATGGGGCGCAAAGTGCGATCAAATCTTCTATATGAATGCAGATGGTTCTCAAAAGAAACCACCAATGATTAGTACTGGTCAAGGACGTACCACTTGTTCTTACTTTATGCCGGGCGACAAAACAATCATCTACGCTTCCACTCACAATAAAGATGCAGCTTGTCCAACCGCACCACGTTCTAAAAACGGAAAATACGTATGGGGAATCTTCCCAGGTTTTGATATTTATTTAGCTGACCTTAACGGAAAAATCCTAAAGCAATTCACGACGGAAGAAGGATATGACGCCGAGCCAACTGTTTCACCTGATGGCAAAAAAATCGTCTTCACCTCTACCCGATCTGGTGATCTTGAGTTATACACTATGGACATTGACGGTAGCAACATAAAACAAGTAACCAATGAGTTGGGTTACGACGGTGGTGCTTTCTTTTCGCCAGATAGCAAGCAATTATTATTCCGTGCTTCTCGTCCAAAGACTCCAGAAGAAATCAAAAGCTACAAAGAATTGCTAAAAGAAAATGTTGTACAACCAACTGCAATGGAATTGTTCGTTTGTGATGTTGACGGAAGTAATATGAAGCAAGTTACCAAACTAGGTGGCGCCAACTGGGCACCGTTTTTCCACCCATCTGGTAAAAGTATTGTTTTCTCAACCAACCACCACTCTAAAAGTGGTCGCCAATTCAACATCTTCCAAATCAACGTAGACGGAACAGGCCTAAGACAAGTAACCTTCGACAACGCCTTCGATGCCTTCCCAATGTTTTCGCCTGACGGAAAGAAGTTAGCTTTCTCCTCTAACAGAAACAATGGAGGTACTCGTGATACCAACGTTTTTGTAGCTGAATGGACTGACTAAATAGTTCATCCAACTAAAAAAACAAAAAGCCCTGAATCAATGAGTCAGGGCTTTTTGTTTTCATATCACTTTCCCCACCTCCTAACTTAATACACCGGTATGGTTCTGAGAATCTTGTTTAGTAATTTTGAATCGTTGAACAATGAATCGTTGAATTTTGATTTACCCTTAGATCTGAAGTTCCGCGATATTCGGCAAAATCAAAATTCAACATTCGACGATTCATTATTCAAAATTCAATTCCTATCACCAAAACATTAAAAAAACCCAACTAAAAACACCAAAGGGGTTCCCCAAACATCAATCCCTGATAAAGTTAGCGGTTCTTGCAAACGCTAGTAAGCAAGAAAAGCCATCACCTGCGACCGAATCGCCTCCTTCGTCCCTTCATCCACAATCTTACCATTCTCTATCAAATTCCCAATCTGCGAAAGCGGTAACTTCGCAGGCATCACATCTGTACCAACGTGATGTAATACGCCCATCAAGTGATCCAAGCCACGCAAGTTACCAGCACGACCAGAAGCCACCCCAGCTAAGCCAGCCTTCTTTCCTTTGAACGTTTCTTTGTACTGACGGATAGAAACCGCATCCAAAAATAGTTTAAGCGCCCCAGGAAAACTTCCATTGTATTCTGGACTGATGATAAAATACTTTTGAGCTGGCAACATATACTCATCTTGAATCTTAGTAACGCTTGCCGATTGTCCAGCTTCACTATACATGTCTACATGAAGCATATCTGAAGGAACATCTTCTAAGCCGAGAAGCTTAACTTCCTCATCTGCCAATTCCTTGAATACCTCGAAATAGTGGTTTGCCACTTCTCTTGTTTTACTGTTTTTTCTGTTCGTTCCGGAAATTATGGTAATCATATATCTTTTTAAATTGAAAAAATGTTATTTGGATTAGGTTCTAGAATATTTACTTACAAGAAGTTGTTTAAAAGGTACGGCCATCATAAAATTTCTTACAGCCAATTCTTACTATAATTGCCATTCAACCTCTATCTTAAACCTTATATATTTAATGCTTTCCGCTGCTAATTGTTTAAGAATAGTAGGTATAACTAAAATAAAGTGGATTTAGACAATTTAAAAGCGTCCAAATATCAGGCAATTTTCCTTAATTCTGTTATCTTTGAGGTCCAAAAATACTTAGCATACAATGACCTTGACATACTATGGACATTCCACATTTCATGTGGAAGTAAACGGCATCTCGCTTTTGTTTGATCCGTTTATCAGCTTAAATCAAGCTGCATCCTCCATTAACATAGACGAAATAAAGGCTGACTATATCCTAATTTCACACGGACATCAGGATCACATCCATGATGCAGAGGCAATTGCAAAGCGTACAGGCGCAGCCATTATCTCTAATTATGAAATCGTTAGTTGGTTTGGTGCTAAGGATATCAAAGGACATCCGATGAACCATGGAGGTAAGTGGAAGTTTGACTGGGGATTTGTAAAGTATGTCAACGCAGTGCACTCAAGCTCTTTTCCTGATGGAAGCTACGCTGGAAATCCCGGTGGCTTTGTTGTAGAGATTCATGGAAAGTGTTTTTATTTTTCAGGCGACACTGCCTTAACGATGGACATGAAACTCATTCCGATGACTTGTCCAAAACTAGATTTCGCCATCTTGTGTATTGGAGATACTTTCACAATGGACATTCAAGAAGCAGTTATTGCAAGTGACTTTGTGGAATGTGATCAAATCGTAGGATGTCATTATGATACGTTTGATTTAATCAAAATAGAAAAGAATACAGCAGAAAAAGCCTTTTCCGATAAGGGCAAAAAATTACACTTATTAGATATAGGAGCGTCTATCGGTTTTTAATTAGTAAGGCGAGTAAGTTAACTTATATTCATAGTCTTACATTATTCATCCGAGGGTTAGCGTTTAAATAATTTACATTAAAAACTAACCAACAGAAACAATAAAGATGGGAAAAGTAATAGCATTAGCAAATCAAAAAGGTGGTGTTGGAAAAACAACAACGGCAATTAATCTCGCTGCTTGTCTTGGGATTCTTGAAAAGAAAGTATTGCTGATAGATGCAGATCCACAAGCCAATGCTTCTTC
>CALGLS010000453.1 GCA_937959375.1 uncultured Saprospiraceae bacterium | reverse complement strand
ATTTTATTATTGGTTGAGCAGGAGATAGGCATGGTGACTAATGATCCCATTCCTAAAGAGAGTGCCGTGTTAAAAGCTCTTCGTGATAATTTTTTCATATGCTTAGGGGTTTTTAAAATAACTTCTATATCAATAAATTGAAGTTACAAAAATTGAATGACTTGAAGATAAGACAAAAAAATAGAGCACAGTTTTGCTATGCCCTACTTTAGATAGTTTTGGGATTAAAATCTACTCAAGTTACTATTTAGTGATTTTGGGGATTGTAATTCAATATTCTTACTGCAATTATTACGCAGTTTTTATCTGTGTATTCGTTTCTGATTTGTGTAAACTAACAACGGTAAGCACTGCAGCTCCATTGATCCAATAGTATAAGGCATCTAGCCCTGAAAAAGAAAAAATAAACGGGGCAGCTACGAATGTCAATCCTACGATGAAGTCAACCGCTAGATGGAATTTATATGGAATAACTTTTATTGCGCCTAGTCTGTGGTCGGTCAAAAGGGTTAGCAAAAATGCAGCGACACCAGTAGCAACAGATAGTTGAAACGCAAGTGGGTTTGAACTACCTAATGCCAATAAAAATGGAAGTACAATTAAAGCAATGGCTACAGGGTAGTCTAAGTAGGCGTGAATTTCTTTTGTTATAAAACGCATGATTTTAGTTTTTTAAAAATTAAAAAATTAGGGTTAGTTTGTTTCCCTCGTTGTCATAACAAAGATGCTGCTTATTAAATTTTTTTTATAGGTGTATACTTCCCGTTAAGTAGGCGATTGTTCCTTTTTGGAAAAAAAAGAGAGCAATTGTTTTAAATAAAAAAAGCTAACTCAACGTTACATCGAGTTAGCTTAAAGAATTACGAGATTCTATTATTCTATTGTCAATTTGTTTTTAGCAGTAGGGTTAAGTGGGCAGAAGTATTCGTACTCACCAGGTGTTAGTGTTACTACGCTGGTCAATGAACTTTTTCCGTTTGCCACTGGAGCGGCTACGTAAGCTGCTTTAATGTGATTTGAAGCGTCATATTTTCCTTTAGGAACAACTACAAAACCAACTTCATGATCAACACCTGCATTGGCAATTTCGAACTGGTACTGTCCAGCCTTTAGTCGCAATGATTCAGTTTCGAATCGTCCAGGAACCTGCGTTAGTTTCACATTTTTCACATTGTTACTTACTGTTAGTGGGTATTTTGCAGTCGGGTTAAGTGGGCAGAAGTATTCGTACTCACCAGCTTTTAGTGAAACAACGCTAGTCATTGAACTTTTACCGTTTGCCACTGGAGCACTTACGTAAGCAGCCTTGATGTGATTGGCAGCATCGTATTTTCCTTTAGGAACAACTACGAAACCAACTTCATGGTCAACACCATCGTTTGCAATTTCGAATTGGTAAGTTCCTTCTTGTACAACCAATGATTCTGTCGTAAACTTTCCAGGAGTCTGAGTCAATTTGATCTTCTCTGGCCCTGTAACCGTAAGCGCATATTTACGTGTTGGATTAAGAGGGCAAAAGTATTCGTAGTCACCAGCTTTTAGTGAAACGACAGATGTCATTGAACTTTTGTTTGTAGCAACAGGAGTTTTTACATAAGCTTCCTTAATATGATTTGCTTCTGCGTATTGTCCTTTTGGAACGAGTACAAATCCAACCTCGTGATCTACGCCATTGTTGGCGATCTCAAATTGGTAATCACCTTCAGCTAGAGTCAAGTCTTGAATAATAAAAACACCTGGTGTCTGTTCCAATTTTATATTGTGAACCTGTGCATAAGATGTAGTAAACGAAAAGGCTAATAAAAACATAGCTAGTTTGGTGATGATAGTATAATTCATAATTAGAAATATTTGATTTTTAAAAAATGATAGAGATCGTAAGTGATATACTTCTCTGTTTGAACAATGCAAAGATGGGGTGAAAAAGCAGCCGTTTATAGGTTGATTTTTCCTTTTGGCTGGTAGATTATTCCCGAGGGCATTAAAATCAAAAATAAAATGGCCCTTTAACGCAAAAAAAATACGCTAAAGGGCCATTTTGATTCCTTTACGGAAGTAGGAGTGTGCTAAAATTAACTCACTTTCTTAAGTCTATCAGCCTTAAATACAGAAGGGCTAATACCCTCATTGTTTTTAAAGAATTTGGAAAAATGTCCTGAGTCCTTGTATCCTAGATTATTGGCGATTTCCTCATTTGTTTGATCAGAGTAGAGTAGGAGTCGTTTTGCTTCAAGCAAAATCCGCTCATTGATGATCGTTAAAGGCGATTTTTCATTATACTTTTTGAAAATATTGGAAAGTGTTTTGGGGGATTTAAAGAGTAGGTCAGCGTAATCTTTAACTTGATGCTTTTCTTGAAAATGTGCTTCGACCAACAAATTATATTTTCGAATCAGCTCAATCTGAGTATTCGAAACATTAGACTTTTGGATGTCTTCTCTGATCATTCTAGTTGCTAGGATAAGTAGACGTTTCAATAAAGTCCGAAGCATCTCTCCTTGAATGTGGTCTTTAATGTTAAACTCCTCTTCAAAGAAATCAAAGATCATATTGAAAAGCTTTTTCTCCTTTGTATTGAGTGTTACAATCTGTGGTTGAGAAGATCCAAAAAATAAGAGGCCATTACATGATACCTCTTCGTCATGGGTTTGAATGCAATAAAATTCTTTGTTGAATACAAATGAAATGATGCCCTGAGTACCAGGTTCAATTTCTAGGACATTGAAGGGCGTGCAAAAAATAACCTGATCCTTTTTAAGATTTACGTCGTAGCCATCTATACGTAATTTTGTTGGACTATCTCTACACCAGATTATTTTAAATAAACCCTTTTTTATGAGTAATTCATGCGAAGGTATACAACTGAAATCAGTTAAGGTGAACAGGTCCCCATCTTTAAAGGTAGCATACTCTAATTTCATATAATTTTTGTTTAATTCAAAAAGCTTGAGTATAACAAAAGTATATATTGAAAGGTTTAAATTAAGTTATCTAGCAGACAAAAGAAGGGTTTGAGGTGTATGACAAAAGAACTCCAATTTTTTATTAAAGCGCAGTGTTTCAAAAAAAAAGAAAGGGCCAAGTAGTAAACTTGACCCAGCACTTGGTATTTCGAAAGAAGTATAATTTATAGACTCCATTGAAGGGTAAAAACCAAGTGTCCAAACGAACTCGAATCAACATCTTTAAAGATCGTGTCTTAGCTTTTAAGTATTGGGATTTTGGCTCATTGTCTTTTGTGATACTACTTTCCCAATCGCCTCAGATGGAACCAACCAAACCCTTTTCACCTTCTTGAAAAGTCAGGAAGGGAAAAGAATTGGATCTAAAACGGCGACGCTGATTTAATTCCTAAGTTGAAAAATCAAACATTAGAAACTAAATGATAAATACTACTGTATAACGAGGGTCTGAGTAGAATTTTCATGATCAAGCTGTAGCTGAATCTTATAAATACCTTTTGGAAAGTGAGTGAGATCAAGTCGGTGTTGAAAAGTACCTTCTGGAAAAAATCCCAAATCCAAACTAGATACTCTTTGCCCAAGGTTGTTGATAATTGCCAGATTTACAACGGTATTTTTTGAGCATTCAAATTCAAGATTAACATAACCTCTAGTTGGATTTGGATATAATGATAAATTAGCATTTTGTTCAAAAAAAGTAGTTGTGCTACTCGTGATTAGTGATGAGCTTGAAAAGACACCGTGACGTTGACTTCCCCACCACAAGGTACCTTCATCGTCAAACTGAATAGAGGAATCACCATTGTTAATTGACTGTGGGATATCTTCTATTAATAGATCGCCCCATTCACCATCAAGCAAAGTAGTGACACCGTATTGATGTGAAAAATACATTTTTCCTGTTGCATCACTCTGAATAGAGAAGGCATTGTAACTCGCCATTTCGTTGATGTTACCAATAAATGGATTAGTGATTTCATTCGCACTGATTTTGAGCGCACCTATTGCGCCTTCTGTAATCCAGGCATTTCCTGCAGCATCAAAATGAAAATCTCCTACCGGTCGATCAATTGCCGGATAATCAATAGCAGAATAAGTTGTCCAAATACCATCTGTTGATACTTTTTGAATGACATTGTCTTCATCCCAGTCTCCTGATGCGACCCATAAGTTGTCATTTGCATCAATTCCATGACCAGATATTAGCAGGGAGGTGATGTCTGAATTTCCGGTATTGTATTCAGTAAATGTACCATTGTCAAAAATGGAGATTTTATCATTAGATTGGATGTAAATTTTTCCTTGGCTATCTACGTCCAAACCAAGTCCACCTATCGAATTCATTAAAGTCCAGTCGTTTCCATCATAGTTGTAAAGCCCAGCGCTAGTAGTCAACCAAATGTTATCATCAGACAATGCAAGAATATCGTGATAAAAAGCAAAAGGATTAGCTATACTTGGTTTCGGAAGAAAAGACCAACTGCCATCTGTATTCAAAATAGAAATGTTTTCTTGAGAGCCAGTAATAAAATATAGTTTACCGTTAGTCCCTTTTTGAATGTTTTGAATATTATTAGACTCAATTTTATAATCAGAAATTAAAGTCGTCTGAATGGTTCCTCCTTGATTTACCGAAAGGTGAATATTTCGATTCATCCAACGATTGTTGTCCTCATCAATGTGGAAATAATTGGTTGTGTTGTTAAAGGCAGTTGCTTGTGGATCATCTTGTTGTACCCATGTATCGTTCTCTAATTTATAAATACCATTTTGTGTGGTGTTGAAATAAATATTACCATCTACATCTTCAGTTAATTTGAGAACTTCAGAGCCATTGAAGTCAATATCAAACGATTCCCATTGTGACCCATCAAATCGACTCACTTTTTCGAGATCTCCTGCCATATACAAATCTCCGGTGCTACTAGTAAATAGATCGGAACTATTGTAGTTCCCAATATTTGTACCTTCAGTAAGGTTAGTCCAAATTCCATTTGAAAACTTGTGTAAATCAATAGATGCGATAAAAACATCTCCATTTACAGTAATTTCCATATCCCAGACATCGAAAAGACTAGGTCCTAAATCATCTGCATCATAATGCGTCCAATCTTGACCTTGTCGATGGAAAATACCGTCATTGGTTCCTATCCAAAAATCACCATTCGGTGCAATTTTAAAATCGTATAGTTCCGTAAATTGATCGAGTGCACTTCCTTCTGTCATGATAGGAGGCTCAAAGCCTGTTCCGTTAAATTGAAATAGTTGCACATCGTAAACACCAATCCAGTTGCTACCATCAGGAGCCTGAGTGATAGATTGGATGTGATTATTTGTAAGGATAGAATTTGATTTATTGTAAATCGTTTTTTCTAAGGTGCTTTTATTAAGTACTACCAATCCTGCGTCAGTAGCCATTAGTAACTCGTCACCGGTGTCAACTAAGTCATTGATTTGCTGTTCACTCAGATAAGAAGTCCAATCTTGAGCAATTGAAGAAGCTTGGAATAATAAACTTATGAGGATAAAGAAAGATAACTTTGCGAGATTCATAAAATGAAGATTTTGAAATATTTGTTGATTCGAGAAAAATTAAGAGCATGTTTACAATCCTCTCTTTGTTTGTTACCTCAAATTTAGAGTTATAATCTAGCTGTGACAAGTACAAAGATTGGTAATAATTAGGTTTCTAATTGTGAGTTTGAAACGACGTTATACCTTTAATGGTTATCGTTTAGCTTTAAATTTACTTATCTTTGATAAGGTTTCAATAAACAATCGAAATGAAAATACCATCAACATTTTTGTATGATTTAGTTCAAACACTTACAAAATCAGAGAAGCGTTATGTAAAAGTACAGTCGGGAACAAGGCAAAAAGACTACATCCAACTCATGGATGCTTTGATTGCTCAGAAAAACTTTGACGAAGATAAGTTGATCAAAGACTATAAGGATGCAAACTTTATAAAGTATCTCGCGGTTAATAAACGATATCTATATGAGTTGCTGCTTCAATCGCTGACTCGCTTTGGTGAGCAATCACTAGAGCAGAAAGTTTTTGAAAAGATAGCTGCTGCCAATGTTTTGATTAATAAA
Organism: uncultured Saprospiraceae bacterium; assembly: GCA_937959375.1. Lineage (GTDB taxonomy): Bacteria > Bacteroidota > Bacteroidia > Chitinophagales > Saprospiraceae > CALGLS01. The sequence goes on along the minus strand of CALGLS010000453.1, from coordinate 5,124 downwards.
GGCTTGTTAGTCGCTGCAATGAATGAGTTGAAGAAAGGGCAGAAGACAGCAAAAAAATATGAGCTTTTTGAGTTGCAAATCATACTTAGAGGGATTGAAAAGAAGTTAATCTCACGCCAGCGACTAAGAAAGGAAAAAGATGATGTGATTCACCAGTTGTTCAGTGATGAGGTTGATTGCTTAGCGCAAATAAAAAATACAAATGAGTATTGGTACCTCGCGCAACAGATGGCGCAGTTTCAAACTCGTTTTCAAAAGATTCAAAACGAGGAACAAAAAAAATACATTGAAAGCCTTACTCAATCTCCCCAGTTTCAAGATCAATCCTTAGCTACAAGTTTCAAAAGTAAAATTTATTTTTACCAGGCCAATTCCATTTTTCAGTTTATGAATGGGAATGTAAAGAAAGCCTATAAATTCAATAGCCAGTTTCTAGATCTCCTTGAAGCCAATCCGGATTTTTTAAAACTATATGCGCAACGTTATATAGCTACCCTCAACAATATGCTGATTGATAGCACGGTTATCGGGGAGTACAATGTATTGGAAAAAGGAATCAATCGGCTAGTGAAAACAACTGAACTTCCAGCGTTTAAGCATATTAAAAATATTGCATCCCGCGTTTTTAGACAACGCTACTTGTTACTCATCAATTGGGATCTTAGTCAAAATAATTTTGAAAAACCATTGACACTAATCCCCGAAATAGAAAAGGGCTTAGCTCAATTTGGGAATAAAATAGAACGCCACCATCGCATTACTTTTTATTATTTGATCGCTTATATTCTTTTTCAGAATGGTCGCTACGACCAAGCTCTTAAATGGAATAATCTAATTGTCAACGACCCAAAAGAAGATGTTGTAAAAGAGATTTTTTACTTTGCAAGAATTCTTAATTTGCTCATCCATTATGAATTGAATAACTACACTCTGTTAGAATCACTTCTATTGTCAACACCAAAATATCTGAAATCAAGACGAAAAATCTATGCTACGGAGAAAGCTTTGTTTCGCTTTTTAGGAAAGCTAATGAATGTGGTTGACCGAAAGAAAAAAAAGAGCTTGTTGGCAGACTTTCGTATGGAGTTAGATGATTTGTTTGAAAGGGTGGAGGAGAAGCGAGTATTCGGGTATTTGGATTTGCGCGTATGGGGTGGAAATAAGTTGATATAAAATTTTATGTCAATAGGGGATAATCATCTTAAAGTTCCATTGAAAAAAATAGGCTGAGTCTTTTGACTCAGTGCCTCATTTAGTTTTTAAGTAAATCTATTGATAAGTTAGTGCTAAATTGGTTTGAATTTTCAATTTAGAAATCCATTCTAAACTGGAAAATTACACTTTATTGAACCTCTCTTTTTGCCAAGGTCGAACTATCTGAAGTCTTGTCAGTAGATTTCTTGAAGCGAAGAATACTAATATTTCAATAAAATTTCCCATCTTTATATAAAGAAGTTGTTTAAAAAGTATCTTCAACCTTGCAGATAAGCCATAGATGGCCAATACTTCAGCTATTGATATTTCCCGTAGCTATGGCTACGAAAAAATAAATGAGCCTTGTCTTGACCATCAAGCCATTATCTTCGATTCTGAACATACTTTTTAAACAACTTCAAATTATTCCTAGAGCCTCGATGGGGCACTAGTAAAAGACTCTCTTTTCGCTAGGGAATAATTCAACATTCCGCATTCAACATTCCACACCAAACATTGCTTGGTAATTATACTAAGCCCTAACTGCTATTTGTCAAAATACTTCCGCTCAATAAATCGAGTAGCTTCCAGTGTTTTGATATCTAGGATACTTAAGTTTAATTTTGCTAACAATTAAAATTATTAAACAATGAATTGCATTAAAAGAAATGTACTATCCATGTTATTGCTACTATTCTTAATGAATACAACAGCCCATGCGACAACTAGCTTTGTAGTAAATTGTCCAGAATCTATCAGTGGCTTTACCCTACTAGGTGAGTACAATGACCATAAGTATTATTTATCCAACAGCACTTCAACCTGGGAAGAGGCTTCCGTCTTTGCAGCTGCTAATGGTGGTTATCTTGCCTCCTTTGAATCTGCAGAGGAAAACGAATTTGTTCGTTCACAACTCGGAGGCGTAATAGCCTTCATTGGTTACAATGATGTCGCAACGGAAGGCAACTTTCAATGGGACTCCGGTGAGTCAGTAGGCTATACGAATGTTAGTGGCAATAACGATGCATCTAAAGATTATGCACACATGAATTTTTGGAATGGATCATGGAGTTTTGATGGTCCCTTTACGGCTCGATCTTATGTCTTGGAAATTGCATGTGGTGCTGGACCAATTTGCGATTTAACCTGCGAATTTATTTCGGCACCAGGAAACGATTGGATATTTCAGGTTAACAACGGAAGTCAACCGTATACTTTTTCGCTCGACAATATTGATGATTCAGATCCTCCTCTAGTAGATGTAACTTCCAATACCTTGCTATCTTATTCCCTAGATCCAGGAAGCTATGTAGGTACTGTGACAGATGCCGATGGTTGTGTTTGCACACAAAGTTTGGTCGTTGAAGATAACAGTGGTGGAGACTGCAATGTTCAGTGGACTACTACCGCCAACAATATCACGATTACTGGATTGGATGCACCACATTCGATTATGAAACTGTTTAGTCCAAACTGGTCAATCGTTTACGACTGTTTTGATGACTGTCCCGATCCGTTGTTGATAAGTGGTTTGACAAACGGTGCAACTTATCACCTCTCTTACAATCTGTTTGATGAGAATTGGCAGGAGATATGTGAGGATGTTGTAGATGTTGTTATCACTGGAAATACGAATAATGTACCCAATCTTTTTACTAATAATTTGAATGTTCCTTCTACTGTTGAAGAAGGTTCTATTATGAACTTTACCTTCAATCTAAACAACAACGGTACAACAACAGCAAACGGAAGTTACGTAATTAATATCTATGCCAACAGTGGTGGGAATTCTACTTTGGTAGGTGAGGTGCCTACTGGTAACACCCCTCTGGGTACGATTGCCGATGTTGTTGGTGCTGCCAATTTAAGCGGCTTACCTCCAGGTGATTACAGCTTATTGATTCGTACTGATGATGGTAATCAAATAGTGGAGTTAAATGAAAATGACAATGATACTTCTGTTCCATTTACGATTGAGTCAAGTGAACCCACTGATGGCTGTGGTTTTTTAAGTATTGACCTTGCATCGGCGGACTATAGACCTGGTGGTGATTGTACTGCTCAAGAGTTGTCAAATAAATATAGACTCTCCTGTATTGGAGGAAGTACTACTGGAGCTGATCCTGTGATGCTTAATTTAGAAGTAGACAAAAATGGTGACTTTTTAAATTTCGGATCAAGCCCTGTTCCGGAAACCGATCCACAAGATTTTTTAAGTGTAGTAATGAACGCAGATCAAGATATCGAAGTGTCATTGGTTGCGGGAGGTACCACTGATGCGATATGGACACAGACGGTAACCTTAGATCCAGGAGCCAATTATGAAGTAACAAATATGGTGATCGGAAGAGGAGTGATAGTATATGATGGATTTTTTGTAGCTGGTACTATCGTTGTAGAAGATCCAAATGTAGGCGCTAATGTATTTCTTCAGTATACCATCAAGTTAAACGAGAATACAACAGTGGAATATGCTAAAGTTTTAGGAGAGGATGTGATTGGTGGTGATTTCTTTTTTTCGATAAGCAATTCGTACACTACAAGTGGAGGTTATATTTTTGACGTTTTTCAATCAAACTTATTGTCGTTTATCAAATTTAGTGAGGAAGGTGATTTTCTTTGGAAAACTTCTCATGCAAGTGACTTGCCTTCTAACTCATTAAGAGAAACGGAAATTTCTGCTGACGAGCAATTTATATATGCAGTTAACAGAAACAACCAGAGGGCGTACATAGATAAAATTAACACAAACACTGGCGTAAAAGTATACAATCTACAAGTGAGTGACGAACTTGGAGGTGACTTCGGTCAAAATATTGAAGGGATCTATCTGACGCCAGATGGTGGATTAATTACCGGAATTTCTTCCTCTGATTTTACAGTAGGAGGTGAGGTTTTTAACTTTGGAAAATTAGATGCCAGTGGTAATGCCGTTTGGACGAATCAGATTTCTGGCGATTTTAGTTTTGAACCTTTGCTTCAAACATCTGATGGTGGTTTTTTATGGACTTCTACTGGAAATGTTTTTAATGAAGTTAATTTATCTGTTTTGAAAATTACGGAAGATGGTTCATTGACTCCTGCCTGTGATGAAGATGGAGGTAATGGAACGGAAATCGGTTGCGACCTAAGTTATACCACTAGCGGTGGAAACCTTACATTGACTGGTGATGGCTTAGACGCAGCACACGTCATCATCAAAATATTTACCCCAAATTGGGAAACCGAATTCTCTTGTTTTGATGACTGTGGTTCTTCCATAGATCTTTCTGGTTTGTCCGAAGGAACCTATCGCATCAAAGTTGATCTATACAACAGCAGTTGGGAAAAGACTTGCTCGATTCAGGAAGACATTCCAGTAGGAGCTACCAACCCATTAGAAGGTCAAACATCCGATGTGTTGTTTTTCAATGCCATGAAAGACGGTCGTGCCGCAAACCTCAATTGGGTGTCCAATACTTCTTATAAAACAGATTACTTTGTTTTGGAACGATCTGTAGACGGACAGTCTTTTGAAATGCTTAGACAACTTCCAGCGCTTGACGACAGTGATCAGGAACGTGTTTACCAGTCCAATGATGTCAGCCCAATGATAGGCACGAACTTCTACCGACTCACGCAAGTTTTCAAAGATGGTAGCATCCGTGAGTCGATGATCAGACCGCTTACTTTTGAGATAGATTTGGATGCAGTTACAGTTTTTCCAAATCCAACTGCAAATGAATTCTTCCTAAGTCTAAAACCATATACTGGCGCTACCGCAACGGTTTCTATTGTCGATGGGCTAGGTGTAGTAGTAGATAGAATTCAATTGGATGAAATACTTGAAACGCCAATTCGATTTGATGCAAGTGATCTGCGTAGTGGCGTATATCATGTGGCGATACAAGTAGGAGCGGAGAAGATGATAACGAAGAGAATTGTTATTGC
>CALGLS010000452.1 GCA_937959375.1 uncultured Saprospiraceae bacterium | reverse complement strand
CTTGAATACTTACAATTGCTTTGCAACGCAAGAGATATAAAAATAGACAACATAGAAGCCCAAAATCCCTTCGAGTTACCTTTGGATCACTTTGCAGATCAGTACTCAACAGGAATGAAAAAGAAATTAGCACTAACCGCTATCTTCTTCCAAAAGAATGAGATATTCCTTTTTGACGAACCATTTAATGGGCTCGACTTACAAAGCAATATGTTGCTAAAAGATATCATACTGAAACTTCGCAGATTAAATAAGATCATCATTGTTTCTTCTCACATCTTTTCCGCCTTAGGCGAGATATGTGACCAGATGCATTATTTGAAAGAGGGAGTTATCGTTGATAGTGCTCTAAAACCCGATTTTTCGAGAATTGAAAACAACATGCGAAACGAAGATTTCAGAAAGCGAATTGATCGACTTAAGCTTGACTAATTTTGCTCAATTATTTTAACTTTGCGCTCAGATCTGATGATCTTAACCCACATGCTAAAAAATAAATTAATGAAAGATAAATTAAGTCAACTACAATCTAAGATAGATAAAGCTCATTTGGGCGGTGGACAGGCGAGGATTGATAAGCAGCACGCTAAAGGGAAGTTAACGGCTAGAGAAAGAATTCACTTCCTTTTAGATGAAGGTTCTTTCGAAGAAATTGGAATGTTGGTTACCCACAGAAGTACTGACTTCGGAATGGAAAAGCAACAATTTTATAGCGATGGTGTAATCACTGGTTATGGGACCGTTGAGAATAGACTCGTTTTTGTATTCGCTCAAGATTTTACGGTCTTTGGAGGTTCTTTGTCAGAAACACATGCAGAGAAGATTTGTAAAATCATGGATTTAGCAGCAAAGAACGGTGCCCCAGTAATCGGTTTGAATGACTCTGGTGGCGCTCGAATCCAAGAAGGTGTAAAGTCGCTTGGGGGTTATGCAGATATCTTTTATAGAAATACAAAGTTCTCAGGAGTCATTCCGCAGATTTCTGCGATCATGGGCCCTTGTGCTGGTGGCGCGGTTTACTCTCCTGCCATCACTGATTTTACGATAATGGTGGAAGGAACTTCATACATGTTTGTAACTGGCCCAAACGTTGTGAAGACGGTAACAAACGAGGAAGTAAGCGCAGAAGAATTGGGTGGTGCTTCCGCACATTCAACCAAATCAGGTGTAACGCACTTAACGGCAACTAACGATATGGATTGCATCGCTCAACTCAAAAAGTTGTTAAGCTTTGTTCCACAAAACTGCGAAGAAAAAGCACCTAGTCTCCCGTATGAAATCAAAGACGAAATTCGTCCGCAACTCGGAAAAATAATTCCTCCAGTTGTATCTCAACCATATGATATTCGCGAAGTTGTGGAGGGTATAATGGATGAAGAATCCTTTTTTGAAATCCATAAAGATTATGCTGAGAATATTGTAGTTGGTTTTGCTCGTCTTGCTGGCCGATCTGTCGGAATTGTTGCGAATCAACCAATGAACATGGCCGGTGTACTCGACGTAAATAGTTCAAAAAAAGGTGCACGATTTGTACGCTTTTGTGATTGTTTTAATATTCCACTATTAGTCTTGGTGGATGTGCCAGGATTCTTACCCGGAACCGATCAGGAATGGAATGCAATTATTACCAATGGAGCTAAACTACTTTATGCATTTAGTGAAGCAACAGTACCACGGGTTACTTTGATTACAAGAAAAGCTTATGGCGGTGCATATGATGTGATGAATTCTAAACATATTGGTGCAGACTTGAACCTCGCTTGGCCTTCTGCAGAGATTGCAGTGATGGGAGCAAAAGGGGCTAGTGAAATTATTTTCCGTAAGGAAATAAAATCCGCTGATGATCCTGCTGCAATGTTAAAAGAAAAAGAAGCGGAATATGCAGAGAAGTTTGCCAATCCATTTAGTGCCACAGAAAGAGGATTTATTGATGAGGTAATCCTTCCGGAACAATCAAGAAGAAAATTAATCAAAGCATTCGCAATGCTTGAAAATAAAGTAGATCATCTTCCTAAAAAGAAACATGGGAATATGCCTTTGTAGTTTTGGAGGAGACCGAAGACGGAAGACCGAACCTGTCTAGCTGCGCTGCCAGATAGAGTCGGAAGTTTCCTTCTAATGTATTTTAGCGATCGCGGAAAATTTCGGACTTAGGTCTTCAAACTTCCGTCACTCAACTTCATACTCTATACTATCTAAAATAAAAAAAAATCGAAATGGCTAAAAATAAGAAACCTAAAAAGGACAAAAAAATCAAACCAGTTGAGGCGGCTGCCGTAAAGACTGAGATCAACTATAAAGAAGTAGATAAATTTGATCGCTACCCTGATGTTTTTAAGTTATACAAAGGTGGTGCAACTAGTTTAGTTAGTCAAACTAAAAAACAATTCGTTTTTGCAAGTGAGGGTAACATTGGATTACAAGTAACGGTGTTGACCAGTCGAATTATTCGCTTTCGTTATAACGTTTTAAATTATTGGCCAAAAGATTTTTCTTATGCCATTCACAAAGATTACAAACGTAGTAAAGTAGAACTCTCTTTTGTAGAAAGTGAAAATGAATTTATTTTAGATACCAAGGATGTTTCAGTCGTTATTTCTAAATCAAACCTAGCGGTCAAGATTTTAAATAATGAAGGTAAAATCGTAATGCAAGATTCTAGTGGTTTTGCAGCAAAGACGAGCATTCACAAAGGAACACAAGAAGTGGCCTTGTATCTAGCCTCACAGAAAAAAGAATCTTATTTTGGTTTAGGTGATAAAAGTTGTGGACTTGATTTGCGCGGCAAACAATTCCAAAACTGGGTAACAGATGCATTCGCTTATGGCGAAAACACAGATCCATTATACCGAACGATTCCTTTCTATTATTCATTGAATAAAGGAGTTGCATACGGTTTGTTTTTTGATAATACTTTCCGTTCTTTCTTTGATTTTAATAGCAAAAATGATGGAAACGTAAAAATTTCAGCCAATGGTGGTGAAGTAAATTATTACTTCATTTATGGACCTGATTTGAACGATGTGGCTGAGCAATATGCGCAATTGACTGGAACACCAGAACTTCCTCCAATGTGGGCTTTAGGTTTTCACCAATGCCGTTGGAGTTACTACCCGGAAAGTCGAGTGAGAGAATTAGCAGACGATTTTCGTGAGAAACAAATTCCTTGTGATGCGATCTATCTCGATATTGATTACATGGATGGCTATCGTTGCTTTACTTGGAATAATAAATACTTTCCTGATCCGAAAGGACTGATTAGTGATATTAAAGATCAAGGCTTCCAAACGGTCGTGATGATCGATCCAGGAATCAAAACGGATCCAGAAAACACCGTTTACCAACAAGGATTCAAAAAAGAATATTTCTGTAAAAGACCGGATGGTGATTTGATGACAGCACCGGTTTGGCCGTCTGATTGTGCATTCCCAGAATTTACTACAGAAGAAGTGCGTGAATGGTGGGGAGGGCTTTACAAGGATCTTTACAAAAAAGATGGAGTTAGTGGTTTTTGGAATGATATGAATGAACCTGCAGCTTTTTTGGTTGATACCAAAACCTTCCCTGAAGATGTGCAACATAGCTATGATGGCCACGGTGCGAGTCATAAAAAAGCACACAATGTTTACGGGATGCAAATGACAAGAGC
>CALGLS010000451.1 GCA_937959375.1 uncultured Saprospiraceae bacterium | reverse complement strand
CAAAGATAAAGTAATAATCTCTATATTCGCGCAACTAAAACAAATTAAGATATGAAAAAAATTAACGTATTATTTATCCTTCTTTTCTTGTGTAGCTCACTCGCTATGGCACAGAAGAGTAAGGTGTCATTAAGTCCAGAGTATAAATTACCTCGTAACAAGGTTCTACAGGGACATTTACACTCGGATAACAGTGGTCACTACATGTACTTTACGGAGAGTAAAGGACTCATGGGAAGAGGTAGTTCCACCTTTATTTTAGAGAAATATGATAACAAATTCAAAAACGTTTTTTCTAAGGAATTTAAGACCGACAAGAAAAACATTTCAGGAAGTAGTATCAAGTATTTCAAAAATAAATTCGCCTGGTTACTCACAGAGAAAAATACCAAGAAGGATTACCTAGAGTATTTTCTAACGCCTATCAGTATGAAAGGTAAATCATCGAAGCCGAATTCAATCGCTAAGTTTAAGTACGAAAGTCGATCTGATATGCCTTCGGTTCGTTGGGAGATGTCTCAAGACACTAGCTCTGTTCTATTCATTGCCGAAAGTGATCGTGATAAGAAGAAAGAAAATTATGAAGCTTTTGTTTCTGTAATTGACAATGACCTGAATAAGGTATGGTCTAAAAAAGTAAAACTTCCTTATAGCCAAAAACGTGTAGATGCGTCTTCATGGGAATTGACTAAAGATGGTACCGTATACTTCGTTGCAAAAATATATGAAGACAACAAAACCAAAGAGAGTAAGTCTAAAAGAAAAAAGAAGGGAAAAAGAGGGAAAGTACCTGCGTATGATATTGTGATTTATTCTTTAGACGCAACTATGGATAAGCCTAAAAAGCATAACCTGAAATTGAAAGATGCTTTTGTGAAAGGTGTAAAATTGGAAGTAGATCAAGGGAATGATTTGAATTGTGTTGGTTTCTTTGGTGATAGTAGAAAAGGACCAACTCAAGGCGTTTTTTATTTGAAATTGGCAAAGGAGGATGGTAGTACGATGTTCGCTAACAAGCGAAGATTTACACCAAAAGAATTAACTGCCTTCGGTGATAAGAATGTTTCTAAAGATAGAAAAAGTAAGGACTCGGGATTGGATAATACTTTTGTATTTAGAGATATCATTACTTTAGACAATGGAGAAATGTTTGCAACGGCTGAAGAGAATTATACTTACACCGTTACTTCTACGAGTTCAAGAGGAGTAACAACAACTCGAACTTATTATGTAAGTAATTCTATTGTTGTAATTAATATCGGTAAAGAAGGAAAGGTCAAAAACGTAGGGATTATTCCTAAGCGACAAACAATGGGTACTCCTATCTTTGGATCTTATGCAATGATTCAAAGTGGAGATGAACTTTACTTCGTTTATAATGACGATAAAGACAACCTTAGAAAAAATATTACTGACCCAGATAAGATTAAAAGAATCAGTAGCGGAAGAGATTGTGTTGCTGTTTTGACAACGCTAAGCGGTAAGGGTAAAATGAATAGAAAACAATTGTTCACCAAGAAAGAGGCAAAAACGTTGTTGATGCCAAGAAGAAGTGCTCAAATCAGTGACAATGAATTGTTTTTCTTTAACAGTAAACCTAAGATGTTAGGTCAGTCTAAATTCCGATTTGGAATTATCAAGATGTAATTTGACTCAACTGTTTTGCTTTATGAAAAAGCAGAAGCGTCATCTCAGATTTGGGGTGACGCTTTTTTTGTTGTGCAATACAGTTGTACAATACATAGGTGTGTTTTAAATTAAAAAGAGTCTAGCCAACAATTAATTGACTAGACTCTTTTCTAATTCAGTATCTAAACAAAAATCCGTAACTCTATTTCTTCCGAAAGAAAATACTAATCGGAACACCCGTAAAGTTCCAATGCTCACGCATCTGATTTTCCAGATAGCCTTTGTAAGCATCATTGATGTACTTCGGGTTGTTACAGAAAAAAGCAAAAGCCGGGTAGTATACCGGAAGCTGCGTTATATATTTGATACGTAAAATATTTCCACGGTATGATGGAGGTGGATGCTTTTCCATAACCGAACCCATCACGTCGTTCAATACCGAAGTTGTAATCTTTTGTGTTCTACTTTCGAAAACATCTAGTCCAACTTCTACTGCTTTGAAAATACGTTGCTTCTCTAAAGCAGAAACGAACAAGACAGGAACGTCATTAAATGGAGCGAGCTTTTCTTTGATTTTTATTTCGTAGTCACGAGCTGTGTTGGTTTCCTTCTCCATGAGGTCCCATTTGTTGACCAAAATGACAATACCTTTATTTCGTTTAATCGCCAACGAAAAAATGTTCATGTCCTGTGCCTCCAAACCATTCACTGCATCAATCATGATGATACAAACATCGGCTTCTTCCATTGCTTTGATAGCGCGCATCACCGAATAGAATTCCAGGTTCTCATGCACCTTAGCTTTCTTACGAATACCAGCGGTGTCAATTAGCAAAAAGTCTTTATCGTATTTTGAGTAGCGGGTGTGAATGCTGTCTCGTGTCGTTCCAGCGATATCTGTAACGATATTTCGATCTTCACCCAACAGTGCATTTACAAAAGAAGATTTCCCGACATTGGGTCGACCCAAAATAGCAAACTTAGGTAGTCCACCTTCTTCGGGTACATGCTCCTCAATTCGTTCCGTAACAGCGTCTAGTAAATCACCAGTTCCTGAACCAGAAAGCGAAGCAACAAAGAATGTATCTTCAAAACCCATGCTCCAAAATTCATTTGCTTCTAGCAATCGACTGTGGTTATCTGTTTTGTTTACAACCAGAAAAACATCCTTATCCGTCTTTCGCAGCATACCTGCCACCTCTTCATCAAGGTCTGTAATTCCAGTAGTTACATCCACCATAAAGATCAGTACACTAGCTTCCTCGATCGCTATTTTAACCTGAGAACGGATGGCCGCCTCAAACACATCATCTGATCCCTGGACAAAACCTCCAGTGTCAACCACTGTGAATTTTTTTCCATTCCATTCACAAGTACCGTATTTACGGTCGCGGGTCACCCCACTTGTATTGTCAATGATGGCCTCTCTGTATCCAATCAAACGGTTATAAAGCGTTGATTTACCGACATTTGGCCTTCCTACTATTGCTACTATGTTTCCCATTTTTGGTTATATTCTAAATGTGCCCACAAAAGTACACTTTCTTGTTGAGAAATACTAGATGGTGAGAGTGAGACCGCCTTTGGCTGTCAGATCGCTGTGTCTGCCTATGGCAGACTTGCTGTGAGATCATTCGGCCTCGGTGAGGCCTCATTGAGAGATCGCTTCGCTGAGAGACTTCACTCGAACGTAGGCCCATGATCGTAGACTTTACTTCTCACGTAGGCTCCGCAATTTTTTGCCGCATCAGACGAGAAGTCCCTCAGCGAAGCGATCTCTCAGTGGTGGGGCAAGCGCCACCACGATCTGACAGCTTGCTTGCAGGCGATCTCTCAGCCGCAGGCGGTCTCGTAATTCTGTGAGATCATTCGGCCTCGGTGAGGCCTCATTGAGAGATCGCTTCGCTGAGAGACTTCACTCGAACGTGCCGCATCAGACGAGAAGTCCCTCAGCGAAGCGATCTCTCAGTGGTGGCAGCGCCGCCACGATCTGACAGCCTGCTTGCAGGCGATCTCTCAGCCGCAGGCGGTCTCACTTTAACTACTGCTGATACCCAAAATGCTTCAACATCTTATCATCATCTCGCCAATTATCTTTCACTTTGACAAACAATTCTAAAAAGACATTTTGCTCAAGGAAGTCTTCAATATCTCTACGCGCAGCTGTTCCCAATTTTTTGATCGCAAAACCATCTTTACCAATGATAATAGATTTTTGTGTTTTCCGAGCTACGTAGATCACAGCGCGAATTCGCGTAAGCTTACCTTTGTTATTCGTTGTTTCTTTAAATTCCTCAACGATCACTTCACAAGAGTATGGAATTTCTTGTTTGTATTGAATCAGAATTTTTTCACGAATGATTTCACTTACGAAGAAACGTTCTGACTTATCAGTCAACTGATCTTTTGGATAATAAGGTGGGCCTTCCGGCAAAAGATCAAGAATCAATTTTAAAATGGTATCTGTATTGAATTTCTCTAGCGCAGAGATCGGAATGGTTTCTGTAAATTTTACACGCTTATTCCAAGTTTGGATCAGCGCCACTATTTCTTCTGGTTTGGCAACGTCCGTTTTGTTGATGATTAAGAAAAGCGGAATTTTTATTTTTTTGAGTCGTTGAATGACTTCATCGTCGTCCTCATACTTTTCTTGTGTATCTGTCACGAAGAGCATGCAGTCTGCATCTTCAAAAGTTGAGAACACAAAACTGTTCATTGCTTCCTGCATTTTGTAAGCAGGGTCAGTAATGAAACCCGGTGTGTCGGAAAACACCATTTGGTAATTGTCGTCAGAGATGATACCAATGATTCGATGCCGCGTAGTTTGTGGCTTATTGGTAATAATCGACATGCGCTCTCCGATGAGTGCGTTCATGAGGGTTGACTTGCCTACGTTTGGTCGGCCGATGATGTTTATGAATCCGGATTTGTGCATAGTTTTTTTTAGACCGAAGTCGGAAGACGGAAGACTGAAGCTCTCTACAAACGTATTTCACGTTCGAGGGAAAACTTCCGTCTTCGGTCTTCCGTCTTCCAGCTTTTCAATACGTCAACTGTTTAACTTCCCCATTAAGAATCTTCTCAACAAGTTTAAAAACAGCCAACGGTTTATGTTTGCGCCAGCCAATATCATTAAAGGCTGTACCAAAATTAATGTAATGTTGTAAGCGAGCAGTTTGCATTTCTTCAATGACATGTTGGAGGCTGTCAAGCAGAACAATCCAACCACCTTCTTCAGAAATATCATCCCACCACTCTTCGTAATAGTCGTCATCACCGCTATGAAAGTTTAAGACATTTTCAGTCATAAGCACAAACTTATGTATATCTTGTTCTATCAATAAATCGATGACTTCTCTTTTGAGAAAACGAATATCGTTATGCAGGCAGTCGTTCCATTCGCCAATCAACTCTATGATCGCAAAATGATTGTCGTAGTCTGCAAACAGAATTTTTAAATACAATGTACTTGAACCAAAGTTATCCCACTGTGGATGAATATAGTAGTTGTAGATTTTTTGTGAAAACTGAAACTCACTATATTGCCGACCAAAGAAAGGCGATCGCTCGTCTTCAGCAGAGGTGTAATGGTCACGCCAGTTGAAATGTGGTTCTATATCGTGCATTGATTTAATCTGGTTTCGGTACAAAGGTAATTAAAAAGTTAAAGTCGGGGTGGAAGTTACAATGTAAGTTTCTCTCCTTTCGTTTTTAACGCATAATTGAAACAACTTCAAACAAAACAAGTTTGATTTTAGATTGTTGTAATCATTCTTTATTTAATGAAATTTATCAAATTATATGATAAAGATAGTACTGACAGGGCCTGAGTCATCAGGTAAAACAACTTTGGGAAAACAGTTGGCGGAGCACTTTCAATCCAACTATGTGCAAGAGTATGCGCGTCAGTATTTGAATGAACTTGGAAGAGATTATCAAAAGGATGATCTTGTTGATATAGCAAAAGGACAACTCGAATTAGAGGCAACTTTAGAAAAACAGAAGAACCGCCTACTTTTTTGTGATACGGATTTGATAACGATTAAAATTTGGTCAGACTATAAATATGAAGAAACAGCTCCCTGGATTCTTCAGCAAATTGATCGAAAGTATTACGACCTCTATTTCCTTTGCGCACCAGATATTCCTTGGGAACCAGATCCTCTCCGTGAAAACCCTGATGATCGCGATGCGCTTTTTGAGATTTATAAAAACACCCTCCTAGAATACAATAAGAACTTTGTAGTGGTAAAAGGAAGTATGGAAGAGCGACTGGAAACTGCAATCGAAGTGGTCAATCAATATCAGGTTGCTTCTTCTGATGATTGAGAAGGGGGGAGATTAGAATTAGAATTAGAATGGGAATGGGAATGGGAATGGGAATGGGAATGGGAATGGTTGTGTTTGCCTCGCTCGCCCTTGATCCCTAAAGGGAGAACCCTCCCGCCGGACTAGTGGGACTGTTATGCTGCACGCATATTTCTCTTCAGAGACTAAGGGTCCGCGCTAGGAACACCAGACCATTACAAACAAGCCTGTGCTAACTCAACTCACAGATCACCACAATAAAGTATATCTCAAACTTTAGCAACCATTCTTACTAAAAAGTTCCAACTTCCGTCCTCTATCTTCCGTCTTTTCCCTATCTTCGCCGCCGAACTCATTGGGGTGCTTTACATTTTGGTAAAGCTGAGATTAGACCCATCGAACCTGCCCGGGTAATGCCAGGTAGGAAATGAGCCTGGCCACTCTTGTAGCCTATCTCTAGGGTAGTGTGTTGTACAAATCGACCCCTGATTTGTAGTTTTTTAATTATTTAGTTTCTATTTAATCTTTGAAGTAATTATCTGAATTCTTCTAACGTAGTTTGCTATGTAGGTAGATAGTTGACATAACTGTGCAAGTAAAATCTATGTAAGCTGACTGTCTATGTAATTTTCTACAAAAATCACTTTACTCATTAAAGAAGATAGAACAGTAAAATTGGTACCTGCTTTGGTGCCAACCAAAATCTTAAAAAAATGAAAAAATTATTAATCAGTCTGGTCGTATTGCTTTGTGGATTACAAGGTTTTGCACAAAACTCATTGATGGGATCCGTCTATGATGAAACTGGAGAATACCTTCCTGGTGCCAACGTGATTTTGAAAGGAACTAATATCGCAACATCAACAGATGCAGATGGATTTTATCGATTCGGAAATTTGGAGGTAGGAAATTACACCGTTGTGGTAACTTATATTGGTTATGCAACTGCGGTGAAAACTATTTTGATAAAAGGACAAACGACAGAGGAATTTGTGCTCAAAGCAAGTAGTGTAAATGCAAAAATGGTTGAAGTGATTAGCACCTGGGCCGGTGAAAAAACACCAGTGACTTATTCGACTTTGGATAAGGAAGCCTTGGAAAAGGTAAACCTTGGACAAGACGTTCCAATACTTTTACAATGGACACCTTCTGCAGTAGTTACCTCCGATGCCGGAGCTGGAATAGGGTATACTGGCATTCGAATTCGTGGTAGTGATCCGACAAGAATTAATGTGACCATAAATGGGGTACCATTAAATGATTCAGAATCTCAAGGCGTGTTTTGGGTAGACTTACCAGACTTTGTTGCTTCTACAGAGCAAGTTCAAATTCAACGAGGTGTGGGTACCTCAACGAATGGAGCTGGTGCTTTTGGTGCAAGTATAAATTTGAGTACGGCCAAGGTTTACACTGAGCCACATGCTACGATTTCTGGTTCAGTAGGTTCATTTAATACACAAAAAGGAGCGGTGACTTTTGGTTCTGGTTTGATCAAAGATCGTTTCACATTTGATGGTCGCTTGTCGAGTATTACTTCTGACGGTTACATTGATCGAGCTTCTTCTGATTTGGAATCTTATTTTTTGTCTGCTGCTTATCTAGGTGATAAAAATTCGTTGCGACTAAATATGTTTTCTGGTCATGAGGTAACCTACCAGGCATGGAATGGTACAGACCCCAGTTTGGTTGACGATAAAAACACACGGACCTCAAATATTTCTGGTACCGATAAAGAAGGTGAACCACATGATAATGAGGTCGATGATTATCGTCAAACACATTATCAGGCGATGTATTCGCATGAGCTTTCTCCCGAAACAAAACTAAATATTGGACTACACTATACGCATGGTGAAGGTTTCTTTGAACAGTATATAGCTGACGAAAGTCTGGGAGATTATGGGCTCCCAAGTGTAGAGCTTCCAGTAATCGTTAACGACTCGACAACATACATCGCAACAGTCTCTACGACGGATCTGATTCGCCGTCGTTGGTTAGATAATGATTTTTATGGTTTGACATTTGGTTTAAACCAAAAAGCTGGAAAGGCTAACTTGACCTTTGGTGGTGCTTACAATATTTATGAGGGACAACATTTTGGAGAAGTGATATGGGCACGTTACATGAGTAATGGAGAGATTGGGCAGCGTTATTATGACAACGATGCGAAGAAAAGCGATTTTAATATTTTTGCGAAAGCAGAATACCCAATTACGGATAAACTAAATGCCTATGCTGATTTGCAAGTTCGTAATGTTGCTTATGATTTTGAAAATGTAGAAGAAAGAGATCTGTCTGATAAGCTAACTTTTTTCAATCCTAAAGTTGGTTTCTTTTATAACCTAAACAAGCGAGTGAATTTGTATACGTCATTTGGTGTAGCAAATCGAGAACCAAATCGAAGCGATTATACGGAGTCAACTCCAGAGAGTCGTCCAACTGCAGAAACACTTTACAACACAGAGTTGGGGGCACGTATGTCTTGGGAAAAAGCAACTTTTGGTGCGAACTTGTATCACATGTTATACAAAGATCAGTTGGTCTTGACGGGAGAGTTGAATGATGTGGGGGCAAATGTTAGAATCAACGTACCAGATAGCTATCGTGTTGGTTTAGAACTAGAAGGTATGTGGAATTTCTACCAAGGTTTATCCTTGTTTGGAAATGCGACTTTTAGTCAAAATAAAATCAAGTCTCTGGTTGAGTTTGTGGATGCTTATGTTGAGAACGAAGTTGAGGATGCTGAATGGATTGGCCAAGTACAAGTTCTACATTCAGGAGATACCGATCTTGCTTTTTCTCCCAATGTAATCGGTGCAGTTGGTTTAAACTGGGAAGCGCTTTCAGCGGTAAAAGGGCAAAGTTTAGAATTTAATTTACAAGGAAAATATGTTGGTGAACAATTCATCGACAACTCATCTGATGATAATAATAAACTGGATGCTTATTTCTATAGCGATTTCCGATTGACTTATAAGTGGGAACCAAGATTTGCGGAAGAAGTTGGTTTGAGTTTGTTGGTCAACAATATTACGAACACCTTGTACTCTTCCAATGCTTGGTCATATAAGTATGAATTTGATGGAGCGATTACTTACGATCAAGGATATTACCCGCAGGCTACGACGAACTTCTTGTTGGGTTTGACGGTTAAGTTTTAAGGAAGACTTTACAAGTTATAAAAGCGTTCAAATTAAAGATTCAAAGTTTAAATTCAATTACTTCAACTACGTCTTGTGTAAAGTTGAGCTTGAATTTGAACTTTGAATTTTAGTATTCCAATCCTCCCATGTCATCTCGCGGACAAGATCGATGTCATTCCTCGGACAGAGGGCAACAGAAAATAATGAAGACCTAATTTTTTGTTGAGAAGGGCGTTACTTTGTAGTGTATTCAAGTAAGCTACAACTAAGTCCTAGCAAATGAATCGAGTTTTTTTATTCCTAATTTTCTTCTTTCTATTGTTGAATCTGAATGCACAAACGTGTTGCTCAGGTGGCGTACCTGTGTCTGGGAATATTGGATTTCAATCTTCCGAAGCAAAGATTTTACAGTTGAGTGTAGGTGGTGATTTTAATTTTTTGAATACACTCTTTTCTGAACGTACAAAAAGTGACGATGATCTGAGGAAGCGGCGAACACAATCTTTGTTGATTCGATCGGCTTATTCTTTTACGAAGCGTTTTTCTGTAGAAACACTGATTCCTTTGGTTCGTCAGACTCGAAGGATAACTACGAATCAAGGAGGAGAAGATGTTGAATCTAGTCTTGGAATTGGAGATCCCCTGATATTGTTTAATTATGATTTGCTCAAAAAACCGTTTAACCTCAGGGTGGGAGTGGGGCCTCAAATCCCTTTAGGTGCTTACAATAAAAAAAATGACCGAGGTATTTTGTTGGTAGAGGACTTACAGCCAGGAAGCGGTGCTTGGGATTTTATTTTTTTTAGTTCAATAGAAAAACGATTAAAATCGAGACCAACAGGTTTAGCTTACTTCAATTCTATTTATAGCATGAATGGAGTCAATGATGATTCTAGAGGTGGTAATCAGACCTATAAATTTGGAAACGATGTTCAACTCATTTTAGGTTACTCAGATCAAATGCTTTTGCTTAGTAAAATAATTACGCCTGGACTTGCATTGCGGTACAGACGCGCAAACAGAGATGAAATAGATGGTATTGTAAGTTCAGGAACTGGTGGGCAGTGGCTGTTTCTGAAAATGACCGGAGGCATAAAATTTTTAAACGAAAATAGTTTTACCCTTAATGTGGAAGTGCCACTTTTTACTCATGTAAATGATACCCAATTGTCATCGGACTTAATCGTCAATGTCAGTTGGTCGAAACGATTCGATTTTTCAAAAAAGATAAAACATAAAAAGAATGAAAAATTTTAGCATTCTAATCTTGGTCATTGCTTTGTTGACCACTTCCTATTCCTGTAAGAAAAAACAATCAGGAACATGGTTGGTACCTTCGGATGAAATTTTAGATGGAGGGCCAGGGAAAGATGGAATACCTTCTTTGGATAGTCCAGTTTTTAGTCCAGTGAGTTCGATTGATTTTTTGACAGATGATGAACTAGTCATTGGGATTGAGGTCGATGGCGTGATTAAGGGCTACCCGCATGTTGTTCTAGATTGGCATGAAATCGTAAATGATGTCGTGGCTGATAAAGGAATTGCGATTACGTACTGTCCACTTACCGGAACAGCAATTGGTTGGGATAGAGAGATTGATGGAGTACGATCTAGTTTTGGTGTTTCTGGTTTGTTGTATGATTCTAACTTGATGCCCTATGATAGAGCAACTGAAAGTACTTGGTCTCAACAACGATTAGATTGTGTCAACGGTGAATTGATTGGTCAAAAAATCAAAACCTACAACCTTATGGAGACCAGTTGGGGGACTTGGAAAAATGCTTACCCTGATTCTGAAGTACTCAACCTCAGTACAGGATTTTCAAGATCGTACGGCCAATATCCATATGGTGATTATAAAACGAATCAAGGTCGATTGGTGTTTCCTGTTTCAACAACAGACAACAGACGCCAACTCAAAGAAAGAGTGCTAGGTGTTATTATTGATGGCGAAGCAAAGGCTTATCCAATTGCTGGAGATGAAACCATCAACATTATTGATGATGTGTTTAAGAATGAAAAATTAGTTGTCGCAATCAGCAGTCAATATAATTTTAATGTCTCTTTCAAAAATCCAGATGACTTGCAATTTGTTGCCGTAGATGAGCTACCTGTTATTATGGAAGATAGTAACGGTAATCGATATGACCTATTTGGAAATGTTGTTGCTGGCCCCGATGAAGGACAAAAGTT
>CALGLS010000450.1 GCA_937959375.1 uncultured Saprospiraceae bacterium | reverse complement strand
TCCAAATATGACATTATCAACTGTAATTGCTGCTTTAAAAAATTGGTCTAAAGAAGGCATAAAATATCGTTTCCTAATTATTAGATGTAAGTAGTAACAACACTCAGGTTCAAGCATTTAAGATCAACACCTATGCATTATCTAACTATTGTTCGTTTCGAAAATTAGACATTTCAAACGGATTTCCAAAATAATCTGGTGTTTAGTGTATATTTTACACTACTACGAGCTTCTTTTACCGTACATCCGCATAATTTAATGAATACTTACTGGCCTTATGTTCTAGCTTATCACTAAATTTGTGGTTACACAATACCCCTTTAAAAAAAATTGCTTTATCATTTTTACAAAAAATATCAGATTATGATTACTCCTAAACATACTTTCACTCTTTTAGCTTGCCTCCTGTTGGCCAATCTATCTTTTGCCCAAACCGTAACGATCAACGAATTTATGGCTGACAATGACTCTCTAACTCAAATCGTAGATGAAGCAGGACAGTACGACGACTGGATTGAACTTCACAATAACACCAATCAAACCATTGACCTTAGCGGTTATAATCTTTCTGACAATGGTGATAATCTAGACAAATGGACCATTCCATCTGGTACTAGCATTAACGCAAATGGTTACCTAATTATATGGGCTGATGATGACGCTTCTCAAGGACCTTTACACGCAACTTTTAAACTAGGAAAAGATGGCGAATCTATTTATCTAACCACTGCTAACGAAACACACGTCGACTCAGTCCAATTTGGTGAACAAGACGCCAACATTTCTATGGCACGTATACCAAATGGCACTGGACCTTTCATTCAACAGGCACCAACTTTTGGATTCAATAATGATGGAACCATGTCTGTCAACACTCCTGTAAACGATGCTGCTTTTAAATTATACCCCAATCCAATTACAAGTCAAAGCTTTTTGGAATGGAATGAAGCTGATCATGTTGGTACATTAGATCTTAGCATTTTTGATGCGCAAGGAAAACTCATTAGTCAATTTGAGGTAACTCAAAATGGACCAACTACAAAAATTGATTTACCATTAGAAAACCTAACTAGTGGCGCATACTTCCTTCATCTCAATACTGAAGTTTATCACGCTAACCGAACTTTGATTATTAAATAATTAGCCGAATTTAAATAGTCCTTCTGACGTGAAGCACCAAGGCGATTCTCTTGATGGGACAGCTTAGAAGAACTATTCAAAATTCAACGATTCATTATTCGACGATTCAATATTTCTTCAAATTTACATCCAAGGAATTTTGAATCGTCGAATAATGAATTTTGATAGCAAACTAATATCACTGACTCCCAACACCTCACACATGATCAACCTAATTAGCGACACCGTCACACGCCCAACTCCTCCCATGCTCGAAGCTATGATGCAAGCAGAAGTTGGGGATGATGTTTTTCGAGAATGTCCAACCATCAATAAGTTAGAAGCAAAAGCTGCGGCTATGTTTGGTAAAGAAGCTGCACTTTTCTGCCCGTCTGGTACTATGACCAATCAGATTGCCATCAATGTGCATACCGAGCGATTGGATGAACTTATTTGCGAAACCTATTCTCATGTGTATCAATATGAGACAGGTGGCTATGGTTTCAATTCGGGAATTGCGGTAAACTTGGTAAAGGGTGAATATGGTAAAATGACTGCTGCTCAAATTGAAGAAGTGATCCGCCCTGATTACGATTGGTTGCCACGTAGTCGCTTAGTGGTATTAGAAAACACTTGTAATAAAGGTGGTGGCAGTTTCTATACGATTGATGAGATTAAACCGATCAGCAAACTTTGTAAAGAGAAGGGACTAAGGTTACATCTTGATGGCGCTCGACTTTTTAATGCACTAGTTGAGACCGGAGAAAGTACGTTAGCACATGGTCAATTATTTGATTCGATTTCTATTTGTTTGTCAAAAGGATTGGGTGCTCCGGTAGGTTCCTTATTAATTGGAGATCAAAAACTACTCAAACAGGCTCGACGTGTACGAAAGGTTATGGGTGGCGGCATGCGACAAGCTGGTTATTTAGCTGCAGCTGGCATCTACGCTTTGGATCATCATGTTGATCGACTCAAGGAAGACAATGATCATGCAAAGCAATTGGGTGCTGTACTTGCCAACTGTTCTTTTGCAGAAAACATCCGTCCAATTAAATCCAATATTTTAATCTTTGATGTAAAACCACCTTATACTGCTGAAAGCTTTTTGGAGGTTTTGAAAGCTAAAGGAATATTGGCTGTACCATTTGGTCCACAGACGGTTCGCTTTGTTACGCATTTGGATGTTAGTGCTGAGATGGTGACTGAGGTGATTGATACGCTAGAGTCACTTTAACGGACAAACGAATGGCACAAAAAATCCCGAAGCAGCAACTAAGCCGATTCGGGATTTTTTTATAAAACTTATTTTCTTAAATTATTTTTCTTCTCCGCCTTTTACCTCACCTCGTTTCTTCAATTCATCACGGATTTCAGCAGCACGTTCATAATCTTCCTCACCCAAAACTTCATTAAGCATTTGCTCAAGGTCAACGTCAGAATATTGAGAAAGCGAACTCCCTTTTGAAGTGCTTGATGTTGCTGCTTTCTTTCTTCTCTTCTTTGGTGTAGGTGATGACGGTTTTGGTGCATCATCTTCATCTGGATCTTCCAAAATAACACCTGCTGCATCTAGAATAAATTCGTAGGTATAAATTGGACAATTGAAGCGAACAGCCATTGCTAATGCATCAGACGTTCTCGAATCTATTTCCACCACTTCACCATTCTTAATACAAACCAATCGTGCATAGAAGATCCCTTCCAACAAGTTATTGATAATCACTTCTTTGAGTTCAACTTCAAAAGTGCTTAAGGTGTTTTTAAAAAGGTCGTGCGTGAGTGGTCTATTTGGAGTCATGCGTTCCATAGCAACTGCTATAGCCTGAGCTTCAAAACCACCTATAACGATAGGTAGTCTTCTAGAACCGTCTTGTTCCCCCAAAACTACGGCGTAATTATGGGATTGCGTGACACTGTGAGACAAAGCGACGATATCTAATTCTATTTTTTTCATATTGCTCTAGTGCTGAGGTAAGTTAAAATGGAAATTATTGTGTAATACACTCCAAATTCCATACCATCTACTGATTTTCAACGAATTAAATACTAAAGAAAAAGTATAATTAATTCATTATCACAGACTTCTGCCCTCTTTGAAATCAATTAATAATTTAATATAAGAATTCTCTGGAAGTCTTCCAAAGCTAAACCTCCCTTTCGCTAATATATAATTTTCATCAAATTATCGAAAGGGAGGAATAAGTAGCTATAAACTAGCTTGCTTTATACTTCTTTAATGCTTCGTTCAAACGAGGTACTACCTCAAACAAATCACCCAAGACGCCATAATCAGCAGCTTTGAAGAATGGTGCTTCTGGATCTTTATTAATCACTACAATTACTTTTGATTGATTGACACCAGCCAAATGCTGAATCGCTCCTGAGATACCAACAGCAATATATAGATTTGGTAAAATCGCAACACCTGTTTGACCTACGTGCTCATGGTGAGGGCGCCATCCTGTATCTGCAACTGGGCGAGAACAAGCCGTTGTTGCTCCCAGTATTGTTGCCATCTCTTCAATCATTCCCCAGTTTTCAGGGCCTTTCATACCACGTCCAGCTGATACTACTAATTCTGCTTCAGGAAGCGGAACAATACCATCGATTGTCTTTACTTCTTTTACGCGAACTCTTGCTGCAGGAACTGCAATGTCAAGTGCTTCTACAGTCGCAGCTGCTCCTGTACTTTCTGGTGGAAGTGTATTTCCCATTAGGGACAAAACTTTTACTGGAGTTGTAATTTCATACTCAGCAACAGCCTTACCTGAGAAAACATTCTTTTTTACTTTAAAACCACCATCTAAGTTTGGTAAAGCGGTAACGCCAGATACACAACCTGCGCCTAGCTTTACTGCTACTCTACCGAAGATAGATTTTCCAGTAGAAGAAACAGGCATGATGACAACTTGTGCTTCTAATTGCTTAGCTGCATCGGCCAATACTGCGCTATATACTTGTGAATCGAATGCTCCAACGCCAGCGACGTTGTAAACTTTTGTTGCTCCGTAAACACCTAATTGACCTGCATCATTCACCTCTCCCATTGTCACTGCAGCACAACTAGTGCCCATGGAGGCTGCTAATTTGGCTCCGTAAGTCACTGCTTCGAAAACAGATTTCTTAAACTGGCCTTTTGTACTTTCTGCAAATACTAAAATCATATTTGATATTATTTTTTTAATTTTCTTTGAAACTATTTAGTCCGAAGTTTCCTATAATCGTGAAACCCAATGTCGTAGGAAATTCGAATGATACATACAAGCGTAACTTCGGTCTTCCGTCTTCCGACTTCGGTCCCCTTTCATATTAATTACTTACTTAAATCACCTTCGCTTCTTCATGAAGTAAACGAACCAATTCATCCATATTTTCAGGATCAATCATTTTCACTGCTGACTTTTCGCCAGGAAGTTCAAATTGTACGGTCTTGATTTGTTCTGCTACTTCAACAGGAGCTACAACGTTTAAAGGTTTTCTTTTCGCCATCATGATACCACGCATGTTTGGGATGCGTTGTTCAGCTAAACCCTTAGCTGCACTGATTACGAAAGGTGTTTCTAGTTCAGCAACTTCAGATCCACCTTCAATATCACGAGATACTGTAGCAGTGTTTCCAGCAACATCAAGTTTGGTTGCGAAAGAGATGTAAGGCATATCTAGCATTTCTGCTAACATTGAACCTACTTCTGCACCGTTATAATCGATGGTTTCTTTTCCAAGAAAAACAATGTCGTAATTTCCTTCTTTTGCAAAAGCTGCAATTTGTTGTGCTGTAGATAAAGCACTTTTAGGATCCATATCGATACGAGCGGCATCATCAGCACCTATTGCTAGGCCTTTTCGAATGACAACATCATTTGATGCAGGACCAACGTTG